>JAOACK010000039.1 GCA_026417875.1 Thermodesulfovibrionales bacterium
CTTCTGCTTTCTCTAATACAAAACTGGTTAGTAGGTCCTATTGTTATGTTTTTACTTGCCATTCTATTTTTGAGAGATAATCCTGGTTATCCCAAATTATGCATTAGGAAAGAAAAAGGGATGTGCTTATTGTTGCTGTTGAGCCAGCGGGCTCTCCTGTTCTTTCAGGAGGTAAACCTGGAAAACACAGGATACCAGGTATTGGAGCAGGTTTTTTCCCTGGCGTGCTTAATACTAAGATCTATGATGAGATTATACCTGTCACTGATGAAGACGCAGAGGAGATGACAAAAAAACTTGCAAAAATAGAAGGTATTCTTGCAGGTGTATCCTCTGGCGCTGCCATGTGGGCTGCCCTTAAAATTGCAAAGAGGTTGGGAAGAGGAAAAAAGATTGTTGTAATCTTACCTGACAGAGGGGAGAGATATCTGAGCACAGGACTGTTCGAATAAATATTGAGAAAGTATTGAACTTTTATGGCATTTTAGTATATTATTCAAGCAATGATAGGGGGTATTCTTAAAGAAAAAAGGCTTGCGAAAGGTATATCCCTGGAGAAGGTTGCTTCTGACCTTAAGATAAAGGTCTCTTTTCTTAGGGCGATTGAAGAGGAAAAATTTGATATCTTTCCTGCTGATGTTTATACCATAGGCTATATCAGATCTTATGCTATCTATTTAGGACTTGAGCCAGAGGCACTTATTGAAAAATTTAAGGCCTTGAGAATTCAGTCTTCTGAATTGTCTGCTCCTTCACCCTCTGAAAATAAAATATCTGAAAGTAAAATTGTTTCAGAGAATCTCAGCATAGGAGAAAAGACACCTGTTATTAAGCCAAATCTTTTAATTGTAATAGTTATTTTTACCATATTGGGAATTGTTTTATTCTCTGTATTCAAAAAACAAAAAAAAGAGATTTTACCTGTACCACCCACTTCACCGTCAGTCATTATCGCACCTTCAGAAAATAGAGAAACATCTATGAATCTTCCTGCTCCTCATCAGGAGGAAATCCAGGGTCAGGCGAAAAAGGAAATAAAAAATATTTCTACTTCACCTGCCAAAGCTTTACCTTCATTGGGTAATGATGAAGGTTATACACTCAGGATTACTGCTCAGGAATTAACATGGCTTAAAGTAGAATCAGAAGAAGGAACTTATGATATTACTATGAAACCTGGTGATTCAGTTAAATATACATCCAGAAAGGGCTTCAAGCTCACCATAGGTAATGCCGGTGGAATAAAATTAAATCTTAATGGTAAAGATATAGATTCTCCGGGAAAATCTGGTGAAGTCAAGATTGTCAGTTTGCCTTGAATAACAAGGATGTTTATTTTACCATATTTTCATTTGATATCATTACACTTGTGAATAAGGAATATTCTCATTATTAGTTCAAATTTTTTCTATCTATACAATCTTTAGTTTTTATCACTGACAATATCTATTAAGAAAGCCAGCAAATGAAACTCTAGAGGTTTTAATTAAACTTTTAATTTATGATTTCAGACAGATTCTCTGCACAATTAAGAAATACACATTTTTGCAATAAATCTGTCTTAATAAGTTTGCTCATGTAGGCATATTCTTCGTTCTGATAAATACCATTATATATCGTTATATTCCTTCATCTCCTTCCGTTTGCCTCATTTGAGTATCCTGATGGAGCTGTTTTATACATGGCTCGTACCCTGTAGTAATAAACCTGTCCTTTCTCAACTGTTGTGTCTTCATACCTCAGTACTCCCTTGCCCCTGTCTGCTATTTTTGTATATCCGGTTGAAGATGTAGCTGACCTTTCTATCTCATAGCCTGTTACACAACCAGGGTCCTGTGGTGATGCCTTCCAGCTCAGCATTAGCCCCCTTTCTGTGGCTGTTACCTTTAATGCTTCAGGTGCATCAGGTACATCTGCTGCTGTATCTGGCTCATCTACCCATGTCCATTTTAAAATCTTATAATGTGTCTTTGTCCTTGCCCACGCATAGACATCTCCATTCGGCGCTACGAGCGGCTCTCCATACTCAATTATCGGTCTCGGCTTACATGTTGGCATATCGCTCATCTCAGGTGGCATGGGCTCATATTGCGAGCGCGGCATGTTCAGAACAGATACCTTCTTACTGCACCTGCTGTACTTGTGGACCTTATAGGAAATAATCTCTTCATCGCCTACTGTTTCTGTAAAGGTCTCTATTTGATAAAGATTCTGGTTAATATCGCGATAGTACTTGACAATCGGCTGATCAGCTATAATCTGATAGACCATATCAGGATATTTAACGATGGATTTATAATGTCCATTAATACGCACTGAACTCACCCACCCCAACTCCAGCGGCCTCTCTGTGCTGGTCTTGATGAGCTGACCGGTGGGGGAGTAGAGGTAAAATTTCTTTTCATCACTTTTATAAACAACAATTGTATTGTCAGCTAGCACAGTTATCTCATCGACATATTTTGCAACGCCTGTGAATTGATTAACTAAATTGCCGTTATAATCATAAATCTGATACCTATCGCCGCGTTTAATCAATATTTTTGAACTGCTGAAAATTTCAAAGCCCAAAGGCCAGCCCGTAATCCCCAGTGGTAATCCAACAGGCCCGATGCTTTTAATCAATGAGCCCGTTGAAGAAAATAGCAGCAGCCTTACATTCCCACTATCAGCTATCAGTACGTTGCCATTCTGATCTACGTTGAAAATGTTTGGGAAAGAGTCCTCAGTATCCCCATATCTAATCGCAACTTGGTCTATTTGACTTCCCCATCCTAAACTGACGACATCAGTCGGCCCTTCCCACGCGGCTTCTGCCCCATATATAAAAATGCCTATCATAAACATCGTTAGAAAAGCTCTTTTCATCAATCCCATAATTTTATCCTCCCAAAGCCAGTTGGATTCGCAAGGCTTATTCTTCCATCAGGGAGACGAACTCGATTCGGTGTAATCAAAACCTTTCTCGTAAATTCATCAGCTACTCTGTCGCCGTCTATATCAGCATTAGTTTCCCCATACGCATGCACAATCTCATAGGTGCAGGTGTTTTGCTGGTTTGGTGTGCCTGCTCCAGTGGTGGTGCAGGTGGGCTTGTCAGAGTGCACTGTGGATATGTGTGTTCTGCCATAGTGGATAACATCGCCTTTATGTATGAGCTTTGTGCCTGCATCAGACCGCGGCCAGTAGTAGAGCAGTTCTCTGTTTTGTGTGTTGAAAAATCTCTGCACATTGGTGTTCATCAAGGCGCTGGTGCCAGCATTGGTATTATGAATGTCTGATAATCTGGTGCAATCATCAGATATACAAACCCTGCCAATTGTTACGCCTGGGATGGCTGCGTCTTCGCTTCCAGCCAGCATCTGGTCAATTGCATAGTTGCCAGGCTCGTCTGCATAGCGCAGTGCATGCAATGTGAGGCCTATGCAGTCTATGCCTGCCCAGTGGCCATGATAGTAGTGGTGATTTGCGCTTCTGTCTGTGTTGTTGTACCAGTTAAAGTACTCATCCTCTATAAGCCCTGGCCATTTCAGCCTTCCACCGCCAATATTGCCGTGGGGGAATGCTTCCTCAAGATTACCTTCCACATCACCTACATTACCTCGGTAGCCGCGATATGTTGCGTTGTCTGCGAATGCGGCCATGCTCGGGGCGCCATGTCTTGATACTGTGTCATTGAACTGCCGGATGGTCTGTCGGCCGCCGTAACTATAAGACACGGATTCTCTCTGCTCTTGCCCGGTTCTTGCTATCCACCGATCTGCTGTATTTGCTGGATCAGCATGCTGTCTGTAGCTTTCTGCAAGGCGTATCATGTAATTATTGAACCTCTCCACAACATTCTTATAAAGCTCATACAGGCCTGTGTCGTTTCGGGTGTTGCCGGTGGTACCGTTTATCAGGGCGTCGGCATTGGCTGTTGTGACTGGCTCTGTGGATTCTGGGGTTCTGGGCTCTTTGCCTATGAGGGGGTCTTTGTCTATTATCTTGTGAAGCCAGCTGTCTTCTCCTATACCACCTTTAAGCCATAGCATGCCTGAGTCACGCTTTCCGTAGTCCTTCATGAGTTTTCTGAATGTCTCACTGGTGTCATCGTCTTTGTACACTTCCTGAGTATATGAACCAGCTTTGGTGTTTACTTTAAGGTTAAAGCTGTTTTTGAAAGTAAATAGTGCTTTCACTGTAGAAGGACCATATACTCCATCCTCTTCTATCAAGGTGTAATCCCTTATGCTCCTCTTTCTTGGGATTACCTGGTTTAGAAGCTCCTGAATAAAGTCAAATCTCCTCTCTCCATCATCTCTGACCCCTGGGTCTGTTATGCCCCTGTGAGTCTCTTCTCTGCTTGCATCATATACAAATACTGCCTCTCCCTCAAGCACCTCTCTTAATAGAGTGTTTGAGTTGTTCTTTATTATGTAGTCTCCATAGGCTAATACTTCCTCTCCTTCAAGGTCTACTGAAAACTTCAGTTTTATTACCTGCGGTGTTATATCTACTGGTGCTGATAGCTTGAATTCTACACTTCCATTTCTGAGCACAGGATTGGCAGAGATGCATTTCACACCTTCTCCAGGAGGTTCTATAACCTCACATTTAACTTCCCTTCCCTCAAGCCTCTTGCTCGCCCTCAGCCTCAGTAGCTTCTCTCCTAAGGCTGGATAGTAATGATTCCACCTCAGCCTTACATCAGGAAATTCAAGGTCCTCTGTCTCAATATAAAGCTCTGAAGGTCCAATCTGCAGTATAATCACCTCCCCTTTATTGTAATCAGCTATGTAAAGATAATTACCATCTTCACTGAGCGCCATGTCCACACCAGATGCCTCTGGCATTGTATAAAGTAATCTGTCATCTTTAAGGTCTCTATTTCTGTCCAATAAACCACCTGCCTTTGTCTTAGCGAATGAAATCGATTTTGAGCTTTTGAGTGGATTCACTTACATATTTATGGGCTCATTCATTCAATTTGCCCTGTCTGTAACCTTCGAGGTCAATGCCTACTGTGGTGTATCCAGCTAATTTAATACCTCTTATAACCTCATCTCTTTTTTCAAGCATATTGATGAATTCTCCTTGTGTTATTTCTATCATTGCCACTGGCCAGTAATCCCTTACCCTCACTACCTGAAAACCCAAGGCCTTTAAGACCCTTTCGGCCTGGCCTATTCTTTTAAGTCTCTCAGGTGTTATCCTTGTTCCGTAGGGAATCCTTGATGAAAGACAGGGTGATGAAGGTCTATTCCATGTAGAAAGGCCGAGTCCTCTGCTGAGGGTTCTTATCTCTTCCTTATAAAGCCCTGCCTCTATTAAAGGACTCCTTATACCGAGCATCTTAGCTGCTTCAAGTCCTGGCCTGTAATCAGAAAGATCATCCATTGTGCTACCATCAAGGATAAAATTATATCCATGCCTTTCCTTGATCTCCATCAGTTCTCTGAAGAGAGAGCTTTTGCAGTAAAAGCATCTCCTTCTGTCATTCTTAATGAATGCTTCATCTAAAAGCTCTCTGCCTTCAATCAGGATATGGTTTATCTGAAGTTCTTCTGCAAGCCTTCTGGCTATAAGGAGGTCTTCTTCAGGCATGGTATCAGATACAGAGGTAACAGCAATAAATCTTATCCCTGAAAGTTTTAAAGCCTTAAGAAGAAAGCTACTGTCCACTCCGCCTGAAAAGGCGAGGATAGCGCTCTCGATCTCTTTAAGGATATCGAGAAGATTTTTAAATTTCTTTATTAGATGGTCATCTTTAATGAAGCTGATATTTATCTCATCTTGCATCTTCTTAAATCTGGATTATCTCAAAATGCTCCTGATGGAATCTGCTATCTTCCTGCACAACAATCTTAATATTGAAAATGTTTTCAAGTTCCTCAACGCCCTGTCTTTCCTCATCAGTTAATAGCTCTGCCACAAGTGGATTAACCTTTACTATCAACTTTGTTGACATATAAGGTCTGATCTTCCTTATCTTTCTGAATACTTCATAACATACTGTCCGTGGTGTCTTCACATATCCCCTGCCGTCGCAATAAGGACAGGGTTCACAGAGTATGCGGGTAATGCTCTCCCTTACCCTTTTTCTGGTCATCTGAATAAGTCCGAGTTCGGAAATGTTCAGTATTGTACTCTTGACCCTGTCTTTTTTTAGCATCTCTACAAAGGCATTAAATACCTTCTGCCTGTTTTCAGGCTTTTCCATATCTATAAAATCAATGATTATTATTCCGCCGAGATTCCGCAATCTTATCTGATAGGCTATCTCTTTCACTGCTTCAAGATTAGTCTTGAGTACTGTTTCCTCAAGGGATTCCTTTCCAACGAACTTTCCTGTGTTTACATCTATAACTGTCATTGCCTCTGTCTGGTCAATAACAATATAACCGCCTGATTTGAGCCATACCTTTCTACCCATTGCCCTTGATATATCAACCTCAACACCAAAGGCATCAAAAAGCGGTTCCTGGCCGTCATAAAGCTCTATTTTGTCTTTAAGTTTTGGAAAATAGAGTGAGACAAAATCCATTACTCTGTTATAATCCTCTTCTGAATCTATGATCATCCTTTCTATGTTCTGTCCCATCATGTCCCTGACAGTTCTCAGCACAAGGTCAAGGTCACTGTAAAGGAGTAAGGGAGCTCCCTGGGAATCTCTCTTTTTGAGTATATTGTCCCAGAGCATTAGCAGGAACTCAAGGTCCCTTTTGAGTTCTTCCTCAGTGCATCCTTCGGAAGCTGTTCTAACAATTATTCCACCATTTTTTGGCTTAATTCTTTCTGCAATCTCTTTCAGTCTCGACCTCTCTGACTCATCAGTAATCCTTCTTGAAACACCAATATGATCAATAGTGGGCATAAAGACAACATACCTTCCAGGTATGGTGATGTGGGCTGTTACCCTCGCTCCTTTTGTGCCTATGGGATCCTTTGCAACCTGAACAAGCAATTCCTGGCCTTCCTGTATAAGTTCATCGATGGATGCCTTCTGGGGTTTTATGTAGATACCCTCCTGTGCATTTAGTTGGGTTGTGCCTTCTATGTGTCCCTGTGTAGCTTCATGATTCATAAGCTCACTGAACTGGGTGGATACTTCATCCATTATCACTATATCTCCAACATACAGAAAGGCTGCTCTTTCAAGTCCTATATCCACAAAGGCAGATTGCATCCCAGGTAATACCTTTACTATCCTTCCCTTATAAATATTACCAACGAGACTCGCACCTCTTCTTCTTTCAACATAAAATTCAACAATCTGACCTCCTTCAAGAAGGGCAACCCGTATCTCCTCCTTTGTAGAATTTATGAGTATCTCATTCTGCATTTTTATTCTAATATCATTTCATCAGGTCTTACAGGTATGTCATTTATAAATCCAAAAATTCCTGTTCTTATAATCTCAATATTGTAAAGGTCTTGCGTATTCATTCCTTTATCAAGAATGGTTTTTAATAATTCTAATATCTTTATCTTCCTCTGTTCACTTTCCACAAGAAAAAGTCTAAATCCATCGTCTAACAGATTGAATTCTTTGAGTTCATTGATTAGGGTTTTTTCAAGACCCTCCCTGAGTCTTAATCTCAATTCTGAAGAAGAGGTTTTCACAATATATTCATATCCCTTTATAAAAGAGCTTAAGGATGGTATCTTCATTGGAACAATAAAAAGTTTATTCACCTTTATTCCCTCAGGAAGAAGGCTGTTTATAATTGAGCAATGTTTAATTAGAGCAGAGCATTTTTTTGAGAAAGAATCTTTTTCTCTGCTTATTAGCTGCTCTGTTTTTCCGCTCTGCTCATCTAAATTAATTATACAGGAATCCACAATCATGTCAAAGTATTCTCTTAAGCCTTCCACACCCACTGGCAGTGCTGGACCAAAGGATATCTTTGGAGCTGGATGAAATCCCTCTGTATAAATAAGTGGTATTTTTGCTCTTCTCAAAGCCCTTTCAATAAGCCTGAGCATTTCTAAATGACTTAGGTACTTAAGCTCACCAGTTTTTGAAAACTCGGCACGTATCCTGAGCATGGAGGGTGAAGAAGAAATGCTGAAGTCTGGAGAATTGAGAGTGTAGCTTGGAATGTGAACAGTAGAGTAAGGAGTCTGAAGCGCTGAGAAAGATTTTTGCTTCAAGGTCTGACATCTGAATGCTGACTCTATACCGCAGGCAGAACAGAGCCTGTCACATCCTGGTGTCTTTTTTTCCTCTAGTGCCTTTTTATATTCTTTCAAAAGAAAGCTTTTTTCTATACCTGTATCTATCCTATCCCATGGAAACTCTTTTTCTGGTCCATAATGTGATGTTGCCACAGCTATACCATCTATTCCGGTAATATGCATTGCCTCAATCCATTTTGTAAAATCGAAGAATTCACTCCATGCCTCAAGACCTGCTCCGAGTCTCCAGACATTAAATATAAGCTCCCCGATCTTCTCGTCACCCCTTGATATAATAGCCTCAACAAGGCTCATCTCAGGATTGTGCTCCCTGTAATTAATACCCTTTTTCTTCAATCTTTCTTTCAGATAATTATTCCTTTCCTTCAGTTCATCAAGTCCGAGCTGGCCAAGCCACTGGAAGGGTGTATGCGGTTTAGGTATAAAAGGAGAAATGCTCACACTTATGTTTACAAACCTCCTTGTGAATCTCTTTGCGGTGCTAAGGGCTTTAAGGGACATTTTTATAATTCCCTCGAGATCTTCCATGGTTTCTTTTGGAAGTCCTATCATAAAGTAAAGTTTAAGGTTCAGCCATCCTTCTTCAAAGAGCTCTCTAAGTGCCCTTTCGTAATCCTCATCACTGAAATCTTTATTAATAACAGCCCTGAGTCTTTCTGTGCCTGCCTCTGGAGCAATTGTGAAGCCCGTCTTTCTCTCTGATTTTAATAACCTTAATATCTCTTTTCTCAAAGCACCAACCCTTAAGGATGGAAGGGAAAGGGCAACATGATTTCTACCAAATCTCCTGGTAAATTCCTGAAAAAGGATAAAAAGTTGACTGTAATCTCCGGCGCTCAGAGAGGTGAAAGACACCTCTTCGTAGCCTGTAAAGGAAAGACTTTTTTCAGCTATCTCGAGGATCCTCTCTACACTTCTTTCCCTTACAGGTCTGTAGATCATTCCTGCCTGACAGAACCTGCAACCTTTAGGACATCCTCTTGATATCTCAATATTTAGCCTGTCATGAACTGCCTGATGGGCTATTACCGGTCTTACAGGGTAGGGAGCATTGTTAAGGTCATCTATAAAAACCCTTCTTGCGGAAGAATTGATTCCAGGGACATAGAAACCTTCTATCTGAGAGATTGCTTTTAAGAGACTCTCTCTTTGCCCATCGCCATTTATTTTCCATTCCTTAAAAGTTGTCACGAGTTCTTTTATTGAGTGCTCTGCCTCTCCTATGAAAAGGGCATCAAAGAAGCGGTTATAGGGAGCAGGGTTTACAGTACAGGGTCCTCCAGCAATAACTATTGGAAGTCCTCTTCTTTCTTCTCTGAGCACCGGGATACCGCTGAGGTCTAGCATTCTAAGAACAGTGGTGATTGACAGCTCATACTGGAGGCTAAAACCAATTATATCAAACTCTTTAAGAGGTCTTTTGCTTTCGAGGCTTGAGAGCGGAATACCATTTTTCCTTAAATAATCCTCCATATCTGGCCATGGAGCAAATACCCGTTCTGCTGAGACTCCTTCAATCGAATTAAGAATGTCATAAAGAATCCTTAATCCAAGATGGGACATGCCTATTTCATAAACATCTGGGAAGGCAAGGGCTACTTTTATTTCTCCATACCTGTAAAGGCTGTTCCATTCCCTGTTTATGTACCTGCTGGGTTTTTGAAATCTGAGAAGGTTCATTTTTATAGAATAACATATCGAGGAATTTCCAGATTAGATTTATATATTGACGATTTCTATCATTATTTTGAATAGTCCTTTATGCGAGAATTAATTATAATAAGTAATTTTGCTTGTAGACTTCTCTGGATTAAAAAGAGTAAAACAGGTTTATGTTAAAATAAAAACTGTTCTGACCCTCAGGGAGCGTCAGGGGTTCTGGTGTCCCCCCTGGACTTCAAATCCAGTGTTCCCTGCCACAAGCGGGGAAGGTGGGTTCGATTCCCATACGCTCCCGCCATACACAGGTCAGAGTATTACAGGATGAGTTATTCAGAAAAAGGTGTATGATGAAAAGGTTACTGCTCAATGTTCAGAAGGAATTCTGCGAGGAATGTTCTATTGCTCTGAGAAGATTCATAGGAAGAATGCCTGGAGTAGAATCAATAGAGACAGAGAGCGGAAGGATAGAGATAAAATTTAATGATTCTTTGATAAAGGAAGAGGAACTTCTTAAACTAACAAAGGATAGCATAGAGAAACTAGGATATAAGTTAAATGAAGACAACGCTTGATTGTTTTCCCTGCTTCCTTAAGCAGACAGTTATAGCCCTTAAACTTTCTCAGGCAGATGAAGCCCTCCAGAAGGAGGTCCTTTATGCTGTAAGTGATGAAATAAAGCTTACTGATCTTTCAAAACCACCTGCATGGACAACCACATTCATTCATAAAAGAATTAGAGAGATATTAAAAAGAGATCCATTCAGGGAAGTAAAAAGGGAGTATAATCAGATAGCCCTTTCCCTTTATCCTGAACTCAGAAGCATGGTTGAGAGAAGCAGCGATCCCCTATGGACCGCAACCAGGCTGGCAATAGCCGGTAATGTTATTGATTTTGGAATCTATACCGCTATTGATATCGAGAGCACAATACATAAGGCAATAAATGGAGGACTTGCCATTGACCATTTTGATTTATTCAGAAAGGAGGTCTCCTCAGCAAGGGAAATCCTTTATCTTCTTGACAATGCTGGTGAGATAGTTTTTGACAGAATTTTAATAGAGGTTCTCAAGAGCATGGGTAAGAAGACAATAGCAGTTGTAAAGGCAGCTCCTGTGCTTAATGATTGTACAATCACTGATGCTGAGGAGACCGGACTGAGCAGATTAACAGACATTATGGACAATGGTTCAGATGCCATAGGCACAATACTGGAATTCTGTTCTCCTGCCTTCAGGAAGACCTTTGAGAAAACACCACTCATTATCAGTAAAGGCCAGGGCAACTTTGAAACCCTGAATGCCTCTATTGTTAACAGAGAAATAAAATCAAAAAATATATTCTTTCTCTTTCAGTCTAAATGTGAGGTTGTCTCAAAGGCACTTGGACTGCCAGTGGGCTCTATGATTCTCTCCTCCTCTCAGATCTCTGCCTAAGGTTCCTTGAACCTCTCTGGGGCTGGCGGGGTTTAGCCTTATCAACAACAAGGTTCCTTTCCATGAAATTGCTGCCATTGAACATCTGAATGGCTTTGTCAGCATCTGCTGAATTTGCCATCTCCACAAAGCCAAAACCCTTTGATCTTCCCGTTGCCGGGTCTTTCACGAGCTTAGCAGATAAAACCTCTCCTGCCTTTGTAAAAAGGTCCTTGAGGTCATCCTCTGAAGCCCTGAAAGATACATTTCCTACGAACAGCTTGTTACTCACAGGTACATCCTCCTAAAAATAAAATTCCAGGGCAATGCCCTGGTGTGTGCAAAGGCACAATCTTAAAACCTATTTCCAGAATAACCTTAACTGCTATACAATAACTATGATGGAAAGGGCTCTGAATTGTCAAGAGGTGATAGAATGGAAGTTATAAAAATTAAAGAAACAGGCATGGAATATGCTATTGAAAAAGCCTTCAGCTGTCTTAAGAATTCAGGAATCATCGCTTATCCAACTGAGACAATTTATGGTCTGGGAGCTCTATATGATCATAAAGATGCTATAGATAGAATAATTAGACTCAAAGGCAGACCAGAGACAAAGGGAATTTTGCTTGTTGCAGGTTCTATTCATAGCGTCATGGAGATAGTGGAAGACATTCCTTATCAGTTAATGAAGCTTGCTGAAAAGTTCTGGCCCGGACCATTAACCATTGTTTTTAAGGCAAAACCCTTCATTTCAGAATTGTTAACAGGTGGAACGGGAAAGATAGCAATAAGAATACCAGGTCAATCCTTTGCCCTTGAGCTTGTCAGAAAAAAGGGACTCATCATAACCTCTACAAGTGCAAATCCCTCAGGATTACCTCCTGCAACTGATTCAGAAGAGATAAAAAAATATTTTCCAGAAGGTATAGATCTTCTTATTGATGGAGGCAGGATATACGGTAAACCTTCAACCATTGTGGATTTTGAAGAGGGCAGGATTAAAATTCTCAGAGAAGGAGCCATACCTAAAGAAGCGATCGAGCAGTTTAATGTATAATATATTTCTTAAAAAGAAATCTCCGGGAGGTCATCTTGCATATAGGTATTATAGGAACAGGTTATGTCGGTCTTGTAACAGGTGCATGCTTTGCAGAATTCGGAGTTTATGTTACCTGTGTGGATAAGGATCCCTTAAAGATAGAGGCCCTAAAAAAGGGTATTATACCTTTCTTTGAACCAGGACTTGAGAGCTTAGTAAATAAAAATATCAGGAATGGAAGGCTCAAATTCTCTACAGATATTGCTGATGCTGTAAGAGATACCCTTGTAATATTTATTGCTGTTGGAACCCCTCCCAGAGGAGATGGCTCGGCAGACCTAAGCTACGTGGAAGACGTGGCAAGACAGATTGCAAGAAATATGAATGGATATAAGGTTATCGTGACAAAGAGCACAGTACCTGTAGGAACAGGAGAAAGACTGAAAAAAATCATTTCAGAGAATCTTACAGAGCAGCATAGATTTGATATAGTCTCAAATCCGGAATTTCTCAGGGAAGGCTCAGCAATAGAGGACTTCATGAGACCAAACAGGGTTGTCATAGGAGCTGAAAGCCCCGAGGCAATTGCTATCATGAAAGACCTCTACAGACCCCTTTATCTTATTGAAACACCTTTTGTGATAACGAATATAGAAACAGCAGAATTAATAAAGTACGCATCAAATTCTTTTCTTGCTGTAAAAATTTCTTTTATAAATGAAATAGCCAATTTGTGCGAGAAGGTTGGTGCTGATGTTCACATGGTTGCAAAGGGAATGGGACTTGATCAGCGGATAGGCTCAAAGTTCCTTCACCCAGGTCCCGGTTACGGTGGCTCATGCTTTCCAAAAGATACCCTTGCCTTAATAAAGATTGCGGAAGAGCACGGAGAGGAGCTGAATATTGTAAAGGCTGCTGTAAAGGTAAATTCATCCCAGCGTGAAAGAATGGTAAGAAAGATTGTATCCGGTCTTGGAGATCTTAAAGGCAGTACCATTGCAATACTTGGGCTTTCATTCAAACCAAATACCAATGACATAAGGGAAGCACCATCCATTTACATAATCAATGAACTCAAGAAACTTGGGGCAAATCTTAGAGCCTTTGATCCTGCTGCTATAAATGATATGAAGACCTTATTTCCTGATATTTTCTATGCTGAGGATCCCTACGATGCAGCTACTGGTGCAGATGCACTCGTGATTATTACTGAATGGAACGAGTTCCGGAATCTTGATCTTGAAAGAATTAAATCTCTCATGAAAGGAAGGCATTTCTTTGATCTCAGGAATATCTATGAACCGAAAAAGATGAAGGAGATGGGCTTTGTTTATTATTCTGTTGGAAGGAGTATTTAAAAATGGAGCTTTTTAGCCTCGATATAAAGACCCTGGCAGGCATGCTCCAAAAAAAGGAGATTAAGCCTTCAGAGATTGTACACCATGTTTTTAAGAGAATTGAAAATATAGAACCCCATATCAAGGCCTATATTACCGTAACCCATGAAGAGGCAGAAAGATTAGCAGAGGCAGCGGAAAAGCTCATACTCAAAGGAAAGGCAACCCCTCTTACAGGTATTCCCATTGCCATAAAGGATAATATATGTACCTCTGGAATAAGAACTACCTGTGCTTCAAGAATACTTGAAAACTTCATTCCAGTATACGAAAGCACTGTAACCTGGAGGCTTAAAGAAGCAGGATATATACTAACAGGTAAAACCAATATGGATGAGTTCGTTATGGGCTCGTCAACTGAAAACTCTGCTTTCTATGTCACAAAAAACCCATGGGATCTGAGCCGTATCCCGGGTGGTAGCAGCGGTGGTTCAGCAGCAGCAGTTGCTGCAGAGGAATGTATTGCAGCCCTTGGCTCGGACACAGGTGGTTCTATAAGACAGCCTGCTGCACTCTGCGGAGTTGTGGGATTAAAGCCAACCTATGGAATGGTCTCGAGGTACGGACTTGTGGCCTTTGCCTCCTCCTTAGACCAGATAGGACCAATAACAAAGACTGTTTATGATTCAGCGCTCATTATGAATTTCATTTCAGGTCATGATCCAAAGGATTCAACCTCAGCACCCTATCCTCCAAAGGACTTTACATCATTGCTTGGAAAGGATATAAAGGGTATAAGAATAGGAATTCCTGAAGAATATTTTATTGAAGGTACTGACAGGGAGGTTAAGGATGCTGTGATTTCTGCTGTAAGAATGCTTGAAGGAATAGGAGCTCAGGTTATTAATATATCCCTCCCCCATACAGGCTATGCAGTAGCCACATATTATATCCTTGCTACCTCAGAGGCATCATCAAATCTTGCAAGATATGACGGTGTAAAATATGGATTGAGAATAAAAGGAGATGATTTAATAGATATGTACATGAAAACACGTTCAGAGGGTTTTGGTGATGAGGTGAAGAGAAGGATAATGCTTGGTACCTATGCCCTTTCATCAGGATACTATGAAGCCTATTACAGAAAGGCCCAGCAGGTTAGGACATTAATTAAAAAAGATTTTGAAGATGCCTTCAGAAAGGTAGATGTTATAGTAACACCAACCTCACCAACTCCAGCCTTTAAAATAGGAGAAAAGATATCAGATCCCCTTCAGATGTATCTGAGCGACATCTTCACCATCTCTGTTAATCTTGCGGGAGTACCAGCTATCTCAATACCCTGTGGATTCAGCTCAGAGGGCCTTCCTATTGGTTTACAGATAATAGGAAGACATTTTGACGAAGAAACCATTCTTCAGGTAGCTCATGCCTATGAGCAGGCAACAGAGTGGCATAGAAAAAAACCTGATTTGAAATTTACAGACTGAGCATTAACGAAAAAGAATGCTTGTCCCGAGATTCAATGAAAACTTACATGGTAAAAATTTGTGATTACAGTTACCTAAGTGATATCATTCTCAATCTTAGGCTCATACTATAAGTAAGAATAAAAGGTTTGGCTTTGTGAATAATCGAGCACCTGAGTGGTCATAAAGATGCAGAAGATTTAAAAAGAATTATAAATTTCCAAACAAGCCTGCTTTTAATTTTTTAGAAATTCAGTAACCTTAAAGATGATCTCTGTTTCAAGTCCTTCCAGCTCCCAGAGTCTTTTTAAATTATCCAGTGGGATGGAATCTTTTATTTTACTACAGAGGAAGTTGATGCAGAATACATCTCTGACAAGAAGAATACAACCTTTTTCTGATAAAAAGTAGCATGAATCGGAAAATCTTCTCCTTGCTGGAATATTTACACCAAAAAATATATTCAGTGCAAGAAGTTCCGGAGTGTATCTCAGCTCAATACCCTTTCCGCAGCAGTCTTTCTTTTCAGCACCGCAGGCAGCACAGATTTTTGATATGCCTATGGCATGCCTAAAACTAATACTACTCTGAATATTGTCTCTTAACCCTTTAAGAAGTTTTGAGAAATCTCTATTTTTTAGAATAATCCACTCTATTTTTTCTTTGAGAAGATTGGCGTGGTTAACCTTCTTTAAAAGATTTTCCATAGTGCTTCCCTTTCAGTGAGGTATTTTCCTGAACGGGACCTCTTTAATCTTGGAATTAAATACTATGTTATACTATCCCTATGAAAGTATCAATAAAACAGGACCCTGTTATTGAAAAATTCCTTTCAGGCCTTCATTCGTTAAGAGACAATATTGTGGATATTTATCTTTTCGGTTCCAGAAGCAGAGAGGACTGGAGACCTGATTCGGATTATGATATCCTCCTTGTTCTTAAAAAAAAGGATAGAGACCTTATGGACCGTCTTTATGACATTGTTATGGATATATTGCTTGAAACAGGCAGACTGGTCTCTTTAAAGATATTTACTGAAAAGGAATTCAATAGATTGAAGGCAATTCCAACTCCCTTTATTAAGAATGTGCTTTTAGAAGGGGTCAGGCTTGGAACAAGCGATAAGGGAATTAATTAAGGGCTATCTGGAAAAAGCTGAAAAGAAACTGGCAGTGGCAAAGAAGCTTTTTCTGTCTGAAGATTATGAAGATGCTGTATCAAGGGCATATTATGCTGTCTATCATGCAGCCCAGGCACTTCTTCTTAGTGAAGGACAAAGGGCAGAGACCCATAAAGGTGTAGTGACCCTTTTCGGACTCCTTTTTGTAAAGACGGGTAAGTTTGACAGGAATCTCGGCAAGTATCTTGCAAATCTCAAGGATGATAGGGAGAGCGGAGATTACGAGGTTTTTTCTTACACAGACAGGGAAACTGCTGAGACTGCTATAGCAGAGGCAACAGAGTTTTTAAGGAAAAGCAGGGAATATCTTGAAAAAGAGAAAGTTATCTGAGGAGTTCAGCTTAATCAGGTATCCACAGTCTGTCTTTTTCAATTATATGGATAACCTTCCAACCCCTTCTTCTTAATTCTCTTGCAATCCATCTTCTGTGGCACTTCCAGGGAAATTTTTCAGAACAAACAATGACAGATGGACAGGTCTCTATCACTTTCAGAAGATCCTGCAGTGCATTAAGAAATTCTTCTGTCAAAATATAGGCTGGATATCCACCCTTTCTGTAACCTCCAAGACCCTCACCCATGAAATAATAACGGAAACCATCTGCCTTTAAAAAATCCTCAAAATTTTCTCTTTTAAACTGGCTTAGTTTACTTGTAGGGAATCTTCTTACATCAATCACGCATTCTATATCATGGGCATTAAGTATCTCAATGAAATCTTCTTCTGACCGCCTGTCAGTGCCAAGGGTATATACGATTTTTTGAGACATACAGATTATGATAACATGTCTGTAAAATGACAGAGGATTTATTTCTAAGTTAATATGTTAATTATAATGATTGGGCAAATAAACAATTAAGATTTTTAATTCTTGAAAGACCTATAATGACAATTTGAGTTTTGTACTCTATATCCTGTATTATTTATATATGCGAAGCCATTCAGATTATGTCCCCTTGCATCTTCATACAGAATACAGCCTTCTTGATGGAGCAATAAAAATCAATGAGCTCATAGAGAAGGCTGTGGAGTACAGGCTGCCTGCGCTCGCTATCACTGACCACGGAAATATCTTTGGAGCAATAGAATTCTACCAAAAAGCCTCAAAGGCTGGAATAAAGCCAATAATTGGCTGTGAGGTCTATGTGGCGCCTGATAGCAGGTTTAATAAGAAAAAGGCAGAGAATGGGGAGTATGCCTTTCATCTTATACTTCTTGCGAGGGATATCTCGGGTTATAAGAATCTTCTGAGGCTTGTTAGTCTTGCTCACCTTGAAGGATTCTACTATAAGCCAAGGATTGACAACGACCTTCTTGAGCAGTATTCAGGTGGTCTCATTGCCCTCAGTTCCTGCATGAAGGGGGAGATTCCCTTTCTTCTTCTAAAAGGAGATATTGATGGAGCAAGAAGGAGGGCGCTTTATTACAAAAATATCTTCGGGCCAGAAAATTTTTATCTTGAACTCCAGGCAAATGGTATTCCTGAGCAGGCTGAACTGAATAGAAAACTTTATGAGCTTGCCCAAGATGTTCATCTCGGGATAGTTGCGACTAATGATTGCCATTATTTGAGAAAGGAAGATGCAAAGGCCCATGAGATTCTTCTCTGTATCCAGACCAATAAAACACTGAAGGACCCGGACAGAATGAGGTTTGAGACAGACCAATTTTATTTTAAATCTCCTGAGGAGATAAAAAGAGATTTTGCCTCTATTCCGGAGGCAATTAAGAATACTCTCCTGATTGCTGAAAGGTGTAATCTTATACTTGAGCTAGGTGCCTTCCTGCTGCCTGAATATAAGACACCAGAGGGTCTCAGTCCAGAAGAATACCTTGAGAGGCTAGCTCAAAGCGGTCTTAAAGAAAGATTCAAAGAGGCCGGTACCATACCTCAGGCTTACAGTAACAGACTCAGGGATGAGCTTAAAATGATTAAAAAGATGGGCTATGCATCTTATTTTCTTATTGTCTGGGACTTTATAAAATTTGCTAAAGAAAGAGGCATACCTGTAGGACCCGGAAGGGGTTCTGCTGCTGGCAGTCTTGTAGCCTGGACACTCGGTATAACAGAGATAGATCCTATTAAATATAATCTGCTTTTTGAGAGATTTCTAAATCCTGAACGTGTAAGCATGCCTGATATAGATGTTGATTTCTGCAGGGACAGGCGTGAAGAGGTGATTCAATATGTTCAGGAAAAATACGGTAAAGACCAGGTAGCCCAGATAATAACCTTCGGAACAATGGCATCAAGGGCTGCTGTCAGGGATGTTGGAAGGGTTCTTGGTATGCCCTATCAGGAAGTGGACAGGATAGCAA
>JAOACK010000040.1 GCA_026417875.1 Thermodesulfovibrionales bacterium
TGCCAGGATAGAGGACATGGACATAATGATCCTTCCACCAGCTGGTATTACAGACTTCCAGATTCTTGAAAGTGAAGATAGAGGAGGCTTTACACCTCTTTCGCCTGACATAGCCATATGTGATGACTGTCTGAGAGAACTCTTTGACCCATCTGACAGAAGGTATCTTTATCCCTTCATAAATTGCACAAACTGTGGACCAAGATATACCATAACAAAAGCAGTTCCCTATGATAGGCCTAACACAACCATGAATGTCTTTAAGATGTGCAGTGATTGTGAAGAAGAATATCATAATCCACTTGACAGGAGATTTCATGCTCAGCCCAATGCCTGCCCTGAATGTGGACCCCAGATAACACTTCTGTTTCAGGATAAGCGCTTCCAGAAAAATGAAGCAATAGAAAGAACAGTAGAGATACTAAAAGATGGAGGCATTGTGGCAATAAAGGGTATCGGTGGATTCCATCTTGCCTGCGATGCAGAAAAGGATAACACAGTAAGAAGACTGAGAGAAAGGAAAAGAAGAAGCAACAAACCCTTTGCCCTCATGTCACCAGATATTGAACATATTAGATTCTTTGCCCATATAGCAAAGGAAGACGAAAGACTGCTTCTCTCAAAGGAAAGGCCCATAGTCCTTTTGAAAAAAAGATATCCTGAAGCTCTGAGCCCTGCTATTGCTCCCCTGAACGGCTATCTCGGGTTTATGCTTCCCTATTCTCCCCTTCACTACCTTTTATTTTATTATCCTCAGGGTCAGGATAATAAACCTAATTTCAAGGCACTTGTCATGACCAGTGGCAATATCAGTGAAGAACCAATTGTAATAGATAATGAAGAGTCCCTAAAGAGACTTTCCGGTATTGCCGATGCCTTTCTCTTTTATAACAGGGATATTTTCATGAGGGTTGATGACAGTGTTGTATTTACATTAGAATCAGACAGGACATACTCTTGTAAATTTTTTTTCATAAGGCGTTCGAGGGGATATGCGCCTGGAATAATAAACCTTCCGGACAGGGGACCTGAAGTCCTTGCAACCGGTGCAGACCTGAAAAACTCCTTTGTCCTTACAAAGGAAAATCATGCAATACTTAGCCAGCACATAGGAGATATGGAAAACTATGAAACACTGAAATTCTTTGAAGAGACCCTTGAGAATCTCAGATCAGTATACAGGATAAACCCTGTGTCAATTGCCTGTGACAGGCATCCAGAATATCTTTCAACAAGATGGGCAGAATCACAGGGTTTAAAGGTTTATAAATTCCAGCACCACCATGCACATATTGCCTCTGTGATGGCGGAACACGGGCTTAGAAAACCTGTTATCGGTGTTGCCATGGATGGCACCGGTTATGGAACTGATGGTACCATATGGGGAAGTGAGTTCTTGATTGTAAAAACCTCAGAATTTATGAGAATGGGTAGATTCAAACCAGTTGCCCTTCCGGGTGGAGAAAGAGCAATAAAAGAGACCTGGCGCATAGCCCTTTCAATTCTTAATGAGATAACAGGTTCCCGGGTATGGGATTATGTAGAGCTTGCAGGTTTTGATAAAAGATACGGCAGGGATAAGGTAGAGAATATACTTAAGATCTTAACCGATAGGACCATCTCTCCTCTGAGTTCAGGAGCTGGAAGATTTTTTGATGCAATAGCAGCCCTTACAGGCATATGCGATAAAAACACCTTTGAGGCAGAGGCACCTATTGCCCTTGAATCAATTATCGATGAATCGATAACTGAGGACTATGCCATTGATATGGTTTTTAAAGATGATTTGATTGAGATTGATATCTCTTCCATAATACCGGCTTTCATGGAAGATATAAAAGAAGGTGTTAATCCTTCCGTTATATCCACAAAGTTTCATAATACCTTTATCAATTCCATTGTAAGGGCCGTTGCCAAAATATCAATGCTTACAGGGATAAGGGATGTTTGTTTGTCCGGTGGTGTTTTTCAGAACAGATATATATTAAAAAATGTTATTTTAAGGCTAACAGAAGGAGGTCTTGAGGTTTATACAAACAGGGCATTACCACCTAACGATGCATCTATAGCCCTGGGTCAGGCGTATATTCTTAGGGAGATGCTTAAAGGGTAGATATGAAGGAGCTTGCAGAGCTGATTAAAAAATTTTCCCGTTTATTAAAAAGAGAGATAAGACTTATGGAGGTATGCGGAACACATACAGTTGCCATATTCAGAAGCGGTATAAGATCAATTCTACCTGAAAACATAAAACTCCTGAGCGGACCTGGCTGTCCGGTATGCGTCACACCCCATGAGGATATTGATATGGCAATTGAGCTATCAAAAAACAGAGATGTTATTCTCCTTACCTTCGGTGATATGATGAGGGTTCCGGGGACAAAGGGCTCCCTTCAATCAGCGAGGGCTGAAGGCTCTGATATAAGGGTTATATATACACCAATGGATATGATTGATATAGCCCTTTGTGAACCTCAAAAGACTGTAATCTTTTTTGCAGTGGGCTTTGAGACCACATCTCCACTCATAGCAGGTACACTCTTTCTTGCCGAGCAGAATAATATTAAAAATCTCTTTATCTATTCATGTCATAAACTTGTACCGCCAGCACTCAGAGCATTGCTAGAGGATAAAAATATCAGGATAGATGGTCTGATCCTTCCAGGACATGTAAGTACCATTATTGGTTCAGAACCCTACAAGTTTATCAAGGATGAATATCATGTACCATCTGTAATTTCAGGATTTGAACCTGATGACATACTGCAATCTATAGCCATCTTGATTGAAAATATAATCTCGGAAAAATCCGAACTTACCATTCAATATACAAGATCTGTTAGACCTGAGGGAAACAAAAAGGCTTTAGATATACTTTACAGATTCTTTGAGCCAGCTGATGCATGGTGGAGGGGAATAGGGATTATTCCTGACAGTGGTCTCAGGTTGAAAGATGAATACAGAAATAGAGATATCATTGAGAGGTTCGGCATAAAAATGGACTACAGAGACCGGTCACCGCTTAAGGGTTGCCGATGTGGAGATGTCCTTAAAGGAAAAATCATTCCTCCGGACTGCCCCTTATTTAAAAAGGTATGTACACCTGAGAATCCTGTGGGTGCCTGCATGGTTAGTGTGGAGGGAAGCTGTTCAGCTTATTACAAGTATTACGAGCCTTCCTTCTTCACTTCCTCAAGATAGAGTTCTCCTGTATCATAATCATAGGCAAAGAGCTCAGCATACCTGCCCCAGTCAATAGCTGTCTCGAGCTGGTTCCAAGCCTCCTCTTTTGTAAAGTGGTTTTCAAGTATCTCGATAAAGAAATCCTCTGATATTCTGTGTTTTGCACTCTGTGAAAGGACCTGGACAATCTGCTTTATTAGCTGGATATTATTAATGGCCATGTCCCTAAAGAGTTCCTTTTTGCTCAGGGTATCTGCTTCTGCAAATATCTTTCCCTGCTCTGTAAGGATTATATCACCCTCTCTTATCTCTGCAAGTCCGAGAAAGACAGCTGCCTCTGTAAGAGGGAATATGTCATCCACCTCCATGCTCAGGTCAGAAGCAAGCTGGGGTATGTCTGCCCTTCCACCCTTGTCATAGACAAGTTCTATAAGACCGCTTATTGCACCGATCTTTGCATGGGGAAGGAACTGATATCTCTCCTTTCTCACAAGGAATGGAACCTCTTCTGGTGGTTTGGTAAGAATAATATAAAGCTCATCAAGTAAATACTTGAACTCCTTTGAGTTCCTGTCCCTGGGCTGGGGAAGGGTGACAACGAAATCTGCCTTTATTTTTCCAGGATTATGGCTCATGACAATTATCCTGTCTGAAAGCTCAATAGCCTCCTCTATATTGTGTGTTACGAGAATTATGGATTTCGTAGGCATTCTCTTTTTCAGCCAGAGGTCTATTATTTCACTCCTTAAGTTCTCTGCTGTTAGGATGTCAAGGGCAGAAAAGGGCTCATCCATGAAGAGTATCTCTGGCTCCACTACAAGTGCCCTTGCAATTCCTACCCTCTGCTTCATGCCTCCAGAAAGCTCTCTCGGATAGGCCTCCTCAAAACCATCAAGCCCGACAAGGTCTATAACCTTGAGCGCTTTATCACGGGCAATATCTTTGGGAATATCCTTTGCCAGAAGACCTACCTCAACATTCTCAAGAACGGTTAGCCAGGGAAAGATCGCAAAGTTCTGAAAAACCATACCGATTTTGGGTTTTTGATTATTCAGGGGTTTGCCGTGATAAAGGACTTCTCCCGAGGTGGGTTCAGCAAGACCTGCAAGAATCCTCAAAAGAGAAGACTTCCCTGCACCCGAAGGCCCAACAATTGATATTATCTCTCCTTCCTCAACTGAAAAGGTTATATCCTCAAGCACGCGGAGGCTCTTTCCTCCTGCCATTGGAAAGGATTTATATATATTCTTTGCCTCAAGTATGGTCATTCCAGCCTGTACCTCTCTCTGGCAATCTGGAACATCCTTTTCCATAATAATCTGTTTATGCTGACCACAATTATAGCCATAGTAAGGGTACTTGCAAGAAGCAGCCTGTAATTCCCCTCAATAGTAGCCTCACTTATCAGATTACCAAGACCCGTTGTTGTAAGGGTCTTACCACCAAAAGTCACATGCTCGGCAACTATTGTTGAATTCCATGCTCCACCAGTAGCAGTAATCAGACCGGTAACGAGATAGGGAAAAATTCCAGGTATTATCAGAACCTTCCACTTCATTAATCCCTTTATGCCATACACCCTGGCTGCCTCCCTGAGATCTGCAGGTATGGCAGATGCTCCTGCTATTACATTAAAAAGAATATACCACTGGGTGCCAAGAAGCATAAGGAAGATAGCACCGATATCGAGACCACCGCCGAGCCTTATAAGGAATAGTATTATAACAGGAAAGACAGCTGTTGCTGGAATTGCGGCAAGTATCTGTATCACAGGAGCGAGAAATTTTGCAACCTCTCTGTTTAATCCTATAAGAACACCGAGTGGCACAGTCCATACTAAAGCCAGTAGTATTGCAGCACCTGTCCTCAACATTGAAAAAAAGGATGCCTTCAGGATCATAAGGTACTCATTAAGAGAAAGGGATACCAGAGATCCTATTGCTCTTATGGATGCCCATGCAAAGAGTGCAAGTATTGAGCCAGTGACAAAAAAATTAATTAACCTCCTCAAAGGACTGTAAGTCTCCTTTTCCTCTCTTTTCCTGAAGTACCTTTCAATCCTTCTGTTAAGTCTTGATGCACCATCAATAATCCATTTCTGCAGCGTAGATTTTCTCAGAAGGTTCAATACAAAAGACTCAGGTTCATCCTCGGTGGCAACCGTATCAAATCTGAATTTCTGAGACCAGGCAATTAGTGGCCTCCAGAGAAAAATATCAAAAAGAATTATTATAAATACCATTGTGCCAAGACCCAGTAATACCAGTTTTATATCACCTTGATTAGCTGCTGTCTGTATGAAAGAACCCAGACCTGGAAGTCTGAAATCCCTGGCTTTCAGGACAAACATTTCACAGGCCATAAGAAAAAACCATCCTCCGGAGATAGACATCATGCTGTTCCATACAAGACCTATAGCACTGAAGGGTAGCTCTATCTTAATAAATCTCTGATATCTTGAAAGTCCATATACGCTCGCCACATGTCTCAGTTCCCTTGGAAGTGTATTCAGGGAATTATAATAACTGAATGCCATATTCCAGACCTGACCTGTAAAGATAAGTAGAATGGATGCAAGCTCCACTCCCACCCTAGAATTAGGAAAGAGAGCTATCATGGCAAGTACAACGCCAGGCAGAAAGGAAAGGACGGGTATAGATTGAAGGATGTCAAGCAGAGGTATCATTATCTTTTCATGAAGTTTCGATTTATGTGCAGTATACCCATACCACAAGGCGAATACAAAGGAAAGGATATAGGCTGCAAATATTCTGAATATGGAATTTATAGAATAAAGGGGCAGACTCGAAACAGAAAGGTCTATCTCAACAGCGGGCTGCATCTCAGCACGCCAGCCAGAGGCAATAAAGATAATGATGTAAAGAATAGTGGCTATAAAGACAAAGACCACTATGTCAATTACATTAAATCTTGGTTTAATATCAGGTATATCTATATGAAAGGGCAGTTTGAACATGGCAATATTATACTTCAGACTTAAGACTTTAGGCTACAGATAGTAAAAATAAAATTTGCATCAGATTCTTGCTTTAAGAAAAATTCTTATTGACAGTATACAGAGGATTTTGATATTTTTATCCTGATGAGAAAAAAATTAATATTTCTCTTTCTTTCCTACATGATTCTTATAAATTCTGCACTGGCTCTTGAAATATCACCACAGCCCATTGCACCCTATGGCCTCTTTTCTACATTTAGTGCAGAAACATTGAAGACAGGATATTCTGCCTATGCCCTGAGTATCGAAAAGTCAATAGAACCAGATTATTACATTAACAGGCTCAGCCTTGCCTACGGGATAAATGAAAAATTGGAATTCGGCCTATCCATTCCCTATGTTATAGAGGACAGTACAGATGGCCTAGGTGATGCATCCTTTGGCTTTAAATATAAATTTATTGAACAGGGAAAGATAGGACCTTCTTTTACCATTCTCTTATANGCCTCCCCGCCTACAGGTAAAGATGCCTTCAGCGCGGAGGGAAGATTCGGGCTCGGTGGTTTCCTTACAAAAAAGGTAGGACCTATAACTGGACATCTTAATCTTATATACACGAAGCCCGGGTCCAGTTCATTAAAGGACGAGATAGTGATTACAGGAGGTTTTGATTTTTCGGCATCTCACAGTTTTGACCTCATAGGTGAGATTTATGCTCTTAAACCCCATACGAGCAACTCCTTTGAACTTGTTGAAGGAAGATTTGGTTACCGTCTTAAGACAACTGATTATATCTTCACCACTATAGGCATAGGCACAGATCTGAAGAACAGGACTCCAGAATACAGATTCTTCTTCTCTGTAAGTTTCTTGCCCTTTAAAGAAGAAGAAACTGAAAAGATAGAGATACTCAGGGAGACAGAGTGATGTTTGATATAGGCATGCAGGAAATAATAGTTATTATTATTGTTGCACTTCTCGTATTCGGGCCGAAGAGATTACCAGAATTAAGCAGGACCATTGGAAAAGGCATCGCTGACTTGCGGAGGGCTGTAGAAGAGGCCAAATACCAGGTTGACAGGGAGTTAAGAGCAGAGGAGGAAGAGATATTATATAAGGTTGAAATTCCCGAAAAAGGGGAGGACAATATAGAAAAATCCGAAGCAGACTCCTCATCAGAATCATCAAAAAAATAAATGAAGTCAACCGAAGACCATAAAATGCCCTTCACAGAGCATCTTGCTGAGCTTAGAAAAAGGATACTCATATCCTTAGGTTTCCTTCTATTTTTCTTTGTTCTTTCTTTTAATTATTCTGAACACATATTCAGCCTTCTCTTGCTCCCCATGAAAAAGACTGTTACTATTATTAAAGAGCCACCTTATATAGTCCTCACACCAACAAATATAAAAAATCAGAATCTTGTATTTCTCGGTCCTGCTGAAGCCTTCTGGATGCATCTGAAGATTTCTTTCATATCAGGACTTATAATATCCCTCCCTGTGGTATTCTATCAGCTATGGAAGTTTGTGTCCCCTGGTCTCTTACCAAAGGAAAGAAAATACCTTCTTCCCTTTGTTGTGAGTGCCTCGGGTCTTTTCTTTGTAGGAGCATCATTCTGTTTCATAATAGTTCTTCCTTTTGCCATGAACTTCCTTCTCACCTATAAGACAGAACATCTCATTCCAATGATCTCAGTTGGAAAGTATGTTGATTTCTGTCTGAAATTCATCCTTGCCTTTGGTGCAATATTTGAACTTCCTCTTATAATATTATTTCTTTCAAGGATGGGCATAGTAAGACCAGAAACGCTGGCAAGACACAGGAAGTATGCCATACTCGGTGCCTTTGTAATAGCTGCAATTCTAACTCCCACACCTGATGCCTTTAATCAGACTCTAATGGCTGTGCCAATAGTACTTCTCTATGAGGTAGGTATAATTATATCAAGGCTCTTTGTAAGGAGGAAGAATGGCTAATGTAAGGGGAAAAAGCCTGGAGGCAATAGCGAAGGATATATCAGATGGCTATCTCACTGTGAATCCCATATTTTTAAAAAGTCTTGATGAAGAATCAATAAAAGGACTCTATCAGGCAATACAGAAGATACAATCTGTTATCAGGGGTGAGAAATTTCCTTTTAATGATATTGAGGCAATTAGAACAAGGAATATGAGGCTTCAGAGACTTCATCTCGCTCTCGTGGTATTAAAAAACTTTGCCAGGGAGAGGAAGATAATCCTTGTCTGAGTTTTCTACCGTAAGAGAACTCATCCAGACGCTTCTTAGGACAAAGAAGCTTATGAGGATGTACCCCGAAAATAACCCTATGTACATCAAAGCTGTTAATGATATGTATGAAAAATTTGAAGAAGTATTCCAGAGTACGGGAAAGGATATAAACCTGCATATAAAGCAGTATGAAATATTCTTTGAGGGTGAACAGGTATACCATAATCCAGAAAAGAGTGATAACATTGCCCTCTTTTTCTTTAAGGACGGAATAAGGGAATTAAAATTTTTGAAAGCCATAGATAAGGATGAACTTGAAGCATTTATGAAGATAATCAGCCTTGATGAAAAGGATCTTGTAGATGATGATATAGTTACCCTTCTCTGGGAAAGGGATTTTCAACATATAAAATATGTCGTCGATGAATCAATTCTCACAGAGGACGAAGAATATGAACTGAGGGCAACAGAAAAAGTTCTGGAAGAACAAACCTCTGCTGATGAACTTATGAAGGCTTACAGGGATGCCATGAATGCTGACGGCGTGAAGGCTACCCAGATAGTACCTCTAACAGATGATGATCTCAAGATCCTGATGAAGGAATTTGAAAAGGATTCAGAGCCGAAATTAAAGAAACTTGTATATATATTGTCGGAGATTCTCTATTTCGGTCTTGACAAAAAGGAATTTGAAGAGTTTCTTCTGGTAATCAAGTCAGTGCTTGAGTACGCAATCAGGATTGCAGAAATAGAGAGTGCAGTGGAGATATTAAAAATTATAAAGACGGCTATTGATGATAAAGAATTGCCCTATGATTCAAAAATACATTTAAGAAAGGTTATAGAATACGGAGGTTCTGAAGGGATCATAAAGGTGCTGGGTGAGGTTATAGACAGGATTGAAATAGATCAAAATATTGTTCGAGAATATATCGAGCAACTTGAAAAGAATGCTATAAAACCCCTTATAGAAATTCTTGGTGACCTGAAAAACATGAAGGCAAGAAAAATGATTATAGATGGTCTGGCCATACTCGGCAAAAGGGATATGCAGAATCTTGTTAGGGGTCTCTCTGACGAAAGATGGTATGTTGTAAGGAATATAGTCTATGTATTGAGACTAATAGGAGATAAGAGGGCTCTGGAATATTTATTAAAAACAATAAAACATCCTGATATGAGGGTAAGAAGGGAGGTTATAAAGACCCTGGGTGAGATAAAGGCACCACAATCTGTAACAATCCTCAGAGAGCATCTCAATGACCCCGATCCTCAGATCAGGATAGCCACAGTTAGAGCACTGGGCAGTATCCACACAGAAGCGGCAAAGAGACTCCTTCTTCAGAAACTCAGCACAAAGGAATTCCTCCATAGAGGGCTTGAGGAAAAGAAAGAATATTTTGAGGTTCTTTCCACCTGGAGGGATCAGGAGGTTATAGATTTTTTTCTGAAGACACTAAAGAAAAATACATTATTTAACAGATCAAAAAACTATGAAAACAGGGCATGTGCAGCATATGCCCTTGGACTGATCGGGTCAAAGGAACATTTAAAGATATTAAAAAAATATGCTGACTCCGGGAATCCTGTTTTTAGAGAACATGTAAGAAATGCAATACTGAGACTTGAGGCATCCCATGGAAGAAATTAAAAAAGCAATCGATATTATAAGCAATCTTGCCATACTCCTCAGGACATCTCAGGTCCATGATATAAATAACATAGCTGTCCAGAATCTAACAGAAAAGGTTGCAGGCATCATAAATGAATTTTTAAAAGAAGAAAGGCTGCTCCAAATAGACCTGGTTGGCGAGTTCTTTTATGCCAATGATACGAGACTAAAGTATTCTATAGAACATCTTCTTAACTTTGACTTTCTTGCCAGGGAATTAAAGAAGAGAACTCTTGGCACACTCATTTTTAAAGAGCGAATAGATCCAGAGGACATAAAAACATTCATAAAAGCATTCAACACAGCGGGTTTTTCAAAGGATCCCTTGAAGACAATGTTTGATTCTATGAAGCATATAAGAACAATAACAGTTGATAGATTAAAAAGGGTCAAAGAGGATGAATCTGTTGACATGAGAAAAATCGTTAAAAAGACCTATTTCAATGCAGTCTCCTTCTCCAGGGGTCTGATGAATAAGATAAAGGCAAAAGAGGCTGTTAATATAAAAAAGGCTAAAAGAATAGTTGAATCCATGGTAGATCTTATTCTGGAAGAAGAACAGCTTTTTCTAGGTATGACTGCAATAAAGGATTACGATGAATACACCTATCACCATTCTGTAAATGTGAGTGTCCTTGCTATTGCCCTTGGGCAGCGGCTCGGTCTCAGCAAAAAGGCACTTAATGAACTTGGCCTTGCTGCACTTTTTCATGATATAGGAAAGGTTGAGGTCCCCATTGAGATACTGAATAAACCCACAGCATTCACAGAAGATGAATGGCTGATAATGAGAAAACATCCCCAGTGGGGTGTAAAGGCCCTTCTCAGTTTAAAGGCGCCTGATCCTTTGCTGGTCAGATCTGCTATTGTGGCCTTTGAGCATCACCTGCATTATAATTATTCTGGCTATCATAGAATAAAGAAAAAGGAAGAACAGGACCTATACTCAAGGATAGTAACAATAGCAGATCAGTATGATGCCATGACTTCTTCAAGGGTCTATTCAAGGGTGCCACTCCCACCGGACAAGGCACTGAGTATACTTATTGAACGCAGTGGCACTCAGATTGACCCTCTCCTTCTAAAATTTTTTATAAATATGGTTGGTGTATATCCCATCGGCTCAATGGTTCTTCTAAATACGAATGAACTTGGAATCGTCTATCAGAGCAATCCGGCCTTTCCTGAAAGACCAAGAGTAAGGATAATTATGGACAGTTCAGGTAAACAGACAGATACAACGGTTGATCTTACAGAAAGGGATAGTGAAGGAAGGTTTATAAGGAACATTGTGAAGACGCTTGATTATACAAAATACAGGATAAATCTCGCTGAATATCTCATGTGATTCTAATGTATTTTTTTAAAAAATCAATTAGTCTCTTAATATTCTCTTCATCATCAAGACAGTGTCTGTCTTCACATACCTGAGGAAAACAGGGTTTACATCCTGAAGGTCTTAGCTGTATAAGCCTTTCACCAACAGGTTTCCATATAACAGGGTCAGTCGGTCCGTATATCACAACAGTCTTAACTCCTAGATAAGCACTGAGATGGGCAAGGCCACTGTCAGCACCAATGAAAAGTCTAGCAACCCTTAAAAGGGCTGCTGTCCTCAAAATATCACTGTCAAAATAAAAAGGTTTCAAATGTTCAGATATCCAGAAATCAGCCTCTCCTGCAACAGTGACAGAGTCAGGAAATAATTCGATTAACTTGAGAAATAAAGAAGCCGGAAGATTCTTCTTTTTTGAGCCGCTTGATGGGTGAATTATGATTTTATCTCTGAAAAATTCCTGTCCAGGTGTAACTTTTCTTTTAAGCCTTTCACTGTTAAGTGGCAGGGTATTCGAAAAAGGTATGCCATAAAGGCCGAGCTCTCTGAGATAATACTCAACTATCCACTCCCTTTTTTTAGGAAAGGGACTGATTATTCTTGAGCCCTTATTTTCTTCATTAGCAAATCCTATTATTATCCTGAGATCGAAATCCCCATCAGGTGGTTCAGAAATAATCCTGTCGATCCATCCAGCCTCAAGACCGAGCTTTAGATAGTCTCTGTTACCTGAAACAGAGTTATGGTATCCCTCTTTTTTCAGGATTTCTAAAAGAGGAAAGACCAGAAGGGTATCACCAAGTCCGCCTCTTCTGTAAATGAAGGCTTTTTTCATATGTTACAATTATATATGATAACAATTGTTGGTGCAGGACTTGCTGGTAGCGAGGCTGCCTGGCAGATTGCAAAAAGGGGGATTCCTGTTAAACTCTATGAAATGCGACCAGAAAAATTCACAGAGGCGCACAGAACAGGTCTCTTTGCTGAACTTGTCTGCTCCAATTCATTAAAATCAATGGAGGAGACTTCACCGTCCTGGATTCTGAAACAGGAGCTTCTAATGGCAGGTTCTATTATAATGGAGTCAGCTCTCATTAACAGGATTCCGGCAGGTAAGGCACTGGCAGTTGATAGAGAAGGTTTCAGCATGTACATAACTGAAAAACTCACTAACATGAAAAATATCGAGATTATAAGAAAGGAAATAAGGTTTATACCTGATGGGCTTACCATAATAGCCACTGGTCCGCTTACATCAGAAGCACTTTCAGAGGAACTGAAAGAAATAATAGGCAAGGAAGATTTATATTTTTACGATGCCATAGCACCAGTTATTGATGCAGATAGTATTGATTATTCAAAAGCATTCTTTCAGTCACGATACCAGTCTGATATTTCCAATGGAGATTACCTGAACTGCCCTCTTAACGAGGAAGAATACAGAAGATTTTATGAAGCACTTATTGAAGCTGACAGACTTACACCCAGACCTTTTGAAAAGCTTAAAGTCTTTGAATCCTGCATGCCTGTCGAGACCATTGCGGAAAGAGGATATGATACCTTAAGATTCGGGCCTATGAAACCTGTCGGACTTATTGACCCCAGAACAGGAAGAAGGCCCTTTGCAGTTGTACAGCTCAGACCTGAAAACAAAGAAAAGACAGCATACAATATGGTCGGTTTTCAGACCCGTCTTAGATACCCTGAACAGGAAAGGGTTTTCAGATTGATTCCCGGTCTTGAAAGAGCAGTATTTCTGAGATACGGAAGTATTCACAGAAATACCTATCTTAATGCACCAAGGGTATTAAATAATGACCTAAGTCTTAAAAATAAAAAAGAGACCTTCATCGCAGGTCAGCTAACAGGTGTTGAGGGATATCTTGAGTCAACTGCCATGGGTTTAGCAGCAGCCTTTAATGTCATTAGAAAACTAAGAGATAAAGAACCACTAATACCACCTCCCACAACAGCCCACGGTAGTCTTTTAAGATACCTGAGGGAGAGCAATCCAGTAAACTTCCAACCAACAAATATAAATCTCTCCCTCTTTCCTCTTTCTGACATCAAGATAAAAGACAGGCTCCTGAGAAAGAAATTCATTGCTGAAAGAGCACTGAAAGACTGGGAAGAATACCTGAGGAGGGTGGATGAATAAAGAATCATTGCTGATCAGGAATTTTCTATCATATCTAAAAAATACAAAGGGATATTCTGAACATACACTAAGGGCTTACGGAAGGGAGTTAAAGGATTTCATAAGCTTCACAAAAAAAAATATACTCACAACCGATATATATGACATAAGAGGCTATATAGCTCATCTTTCATCAAAGCGACTCCAGAAAACCTCTATTTCTCGTGCACTCTCATCAATAAGATCCTTTTACAGATATCTTCACAGAGAAGGTTATATAAAGAAAAATCCAGCAAAACTTGTGGCCCATCCAAAAACACCCAGGAAACTTCCGATTTTTCTTACGGTAGATGATGCCTTCAGTCTTGTAGAAATTCCGGAGAGGGTAACAAAGGCGAATGACTTCATTTTAGCAAGAGACAGGGCAATCCTTGAAACCCTTTACGGAACTGGCCTCAGGGTCAGCGAGCTCACAGCCCTTAATATGGAAGATGTAAACCTGAAAGAGGGTATCATCAGGGCAAAGGGAAAGGGCAAAAAAGAGAGAATAGTTCCAGTTGGTCAAAAGGCGGTGGAGGCCATGAAGAGATATCTGGGCTTCAGGGCAGGTATCTCAAAAGACAATTCTGCCTTTTTTATTAACAGAAGAGGGGAGAGATTGACAGCAAGGACAGTACATCGTATAGTAATAAAGTATGCAAGGTTTCTGGGTATATCAGGAATAGGACCCCATGGGCTCAGACATACCTTTGCAACTCATTTACTTCAGGCTGGTGCAGACCTGAGGGTTATTCAGGAATTACTTGGGCATTCAAGTCTCTCAACAACCCAGAGATATACCCATATTGACGCAGCTCATTTAATAGATGTCTATGACAGAGCACATCCACTTAGCAGATACAGGGAGGAAAAGAGGTGATAAAGGGAACGACCATATTATGTGTGAAAAGAAACGGCAAGGTTGCCATAGGAGGAGATGGTCAGGTAACCATGGGCAGTACTGTATTAAAACAGAATGCAAGAAAGATAAGGAGAATGTTTTCAGGTAATGTTATTGCAGGCTTTGCAGGCGGAACAGCTGATGCCTTTACCCTTTTTGAAAAATTTGAACAGAAACTCAACGAACACAGGGGAAATCTCACAAAGGCTGCTGTGGAGCTGGCAAAGGACTGGAGAACTGATAGAATCTTAAGAAGACTTGAAGCACTCCTTATAGTAGCTGATAGAGAACACATGTTCATAATCTCTGGAACGGGTGATGTAATAGAACCCGAGGACGGTATTGGAGCAATAGGTTCAGGGGGTCCCTATGCACAGGCAGCTGCAAAGGCACTGATTGAGAATACAGAACTTTCCGCAAAAGAGATTGTAGAAAAGGCAATGAAGATAGCAGCATCCATTTGTATATACACAAATGATAATATAGTTGTGGAGGAACTCTGACATGAAACCATTAGTTGAACAGGATATGGAAAAAGAAGAAGGCCTTACAAAAGAACAGGAGGCACTCACACCAAGAAAGATAGTTGAGGAACTCGACAAATATATAATCGGACAGTCAAGGGCAAAGAGGGCTGTTGCCATAGCCCTAAGGAACAGATGGAGGAGGCAGAAACTTCCAAAGGAACTGAGGGACGAAGTTCTGCCGAAAAATATACTGATGATAGGGCCTACAGGGGTTGGAAAAACAGAGATAGCAAGAAGGCTTGCAAGACTTGCAGGTGCTCCCTTTGTAAAGGTGGAGGCATCAAAGTTCACAGAAGTAGGATATGTGGGAAGAGATGTAGACTCTATGATAAGAGACCTCGTTGAGGTATCTGTATCAATGGTAAAGGCAGAACACATGGCAAAGGTTCAGGAAAGGGCAAGGCAGCTTGCAGAGGAAAGATTACTTGACATCCTGCTTCCTGTACCAAGGATGCCCAGAAATACTGATGAAGGAGAAAAAGAGAGATTCAGGGAAACAAGGGAAAGGCTGAGGGCTCAGTTAAGAGAAGGGCTTCTTGATGAAAGATATGTAGAACTTGAGTTAAAAGAGAAGATTGTACCCTTTGGTGTTATATCAAATGTAGGACTTGAGGAGCTGGAGATAAATCTTAAAGAAATGCTCGGAGGCCTCCTTCCTGAAAGGTCTAAGAAAAGAAAGGTAAAGGTCTCTGAAGCAATAAATCTACTCACCCAGGAAGAGGCAAATAAACTCATTGACATGGACAGGGTCACAAAGGAAGCAATCCAGAGGGCTGAGCAGAGTGGAATAGTCTTCATTGATGAAATAGACAAGATTGCCTCAAGAGGTGGTCCAAGTTATGGACCTGATGTGTCAAGAGAAGGTGTTCAGAGAGACCTGCTACCGATTGTTGAGGGCTCACAGGTAAATACAAAATACGGTATAGTCAGGACGGACCATATACTCTTCATTGCAGCAGGTGCCTTTCACATGGCAAAACCCTCTGACCTTATTCCAGAACTACAGGGAAGATTTCCCATAAGGGTGGAGCTTGATCCTCTTGGAAAGGAAGATTTCAAAAGAATTCTTACAGAGCCTCACAATGCCCTTATAAAACAGTATATTGCCCTTCTTGAAACAGAAGGTGTAAAGCTCCGTTTCACTGAAGCAGCAATAGATGAGATTGCCTCAATTGCAGCCTCTGTTAACGAAAGGACAGAAAACATAGGAGCAAGAAGACTCCATACAGTGCTTGAAAAACTCCTTGAGGATATATCCTTTGATGCTCCTGAAAAACCAGGTGAGGTAATCATTGACAGAGAAGATGTAAGAAAGAAGCTTATGGATATAGCAGGTGATGAAGACCTCAGCAGATATATATTATAGGGTAGAGGCTGAGACAGGGTTAAGGTTGGTACTGAAAATTAAGAACATGATTTTTTTTTTCAGCCTTAGTCTTGACACTCATTATGCTCTCCTGTACACCTTCCAGGTTTGAATCCAAGGGTTTAAAAACTGCTATTGCCTCCTGGTATGGAGCAGAATTCCATGGAAGGCCGACCTCTTCAGGAGAAATCTTTGATATGTACAAAAAGACATGTGCTCACAGAGAATATCCCTTTGGAACACGCTTGAAAGTCACGAACCTTAACACTAACAAATCAGTAGAATGTATTGTAAATGACAGAGGACCATTTATTCCTGGAAGGGACATAGATCTTTCCTATGGAGCAGCCCGTGAAATAGGCCTTATCGCTACAGGAACAGCTCCTGTTGTAATTGAGCTACTTGGAAGGGATAATAATTATAAAAAGGAAGTCAAAAACCTGAGCATCAGGGGTCCCTACACAATTCAGATTGGGTCTTTCAGGGAAAAGGACAATGCCCTCAGGCTCAAGGATAGCCTGGAGTTAAGATATAAAAATGTCTATATAATTGAAAGCACTGTTAAAAATGATACCTTTCTCAGGGTAAGGATTGGAAAATTTAATAGCCTTGAGGAAGCAATGAAGATAGCAAATAGCCTCGCTGAGGAAGGCTATCCTGCTATAATAGTCCAGACAGAGTAAACTTCTTGACTTACCTTTTATTCAGTAGTAAGATTTATACTGGCATGCCAGTCGAAGGTACTGGCTCATCTCCTTAAAGGAGGATTGAATGAGGTATTTATCTTTAGTATTTATGGTGCTCTTGGGATTCGTAATTGCGTCTCAGACTGAAGCAGTTGACCTAAAATATGCTGGCTCTGTCACAGTACTTGAAGGAATAATGAAGGATGCTGCACCTGCCTTTGAGAAAAAGACAGGATATAAAATAGGCCTTAGCGGTGGAGGATCAGGAGCTGGCATAAAGGCAGTGCTTGGAGGTATTGTTGATATTGGTGGTGTATCAAGGGATTTAAAAAAAGANGAAATTGAGCAGGGTATTGTTGCCTATCCAATTGCCTGGGGTGCTGTTGGAGTTGTTGCCCACAGGGATATACCTTTTGATAATCTTTCTTCAAAGACCATTAAAGATTTAATGACAGGGAAGATCACTAACTGGAAGGAGATAGGAGGACCTGACCTTCCTGTAACTGTAGTAATAAGCACACCCGGCTGTGCCTGCAGAGAGGAATTCCAGGAGATAGTTATGGATAAAGAGCCCTATATTCAGAGTGCAGTAGTATCACCGATGCTTACCCTGAGCGAGACAGTTGGAAATACTCCCGGTGCAATCGGGCCTCTTGCCACAGCAGTAATAGATACAAAGAAGGTGAAGATCATAAAAGTTGACGGCTATCTACCCACACCTGAAAACATAAGAACAAAGAAGTATAAAGTATCACGCCAGATCAATCTCATCACAAAAGGACCTGCTACTGGAAAGGCAAAGGAATTCATTGACTTCATGCTTTCTCCAGAGGGTCAGGCAATTGTGGAGAAAAACGGCTTTGTGAGGGTTAGGTAGGTATGATAAAATTCTCAAGTCTGAGAACAAAAATTAATCTAATTATTATAGCTATCATTGCCACTGTTATGACAATCTCATGGGGATATAACTTTATAGATCATTATAAAGAAGCCAGAAGTGGTCTTGAAGCCAGAGGCCTTGCTATAGCAAGACTGATAAGTGGAATAAGCTCATATAGCCTTCTTACAATGGATTTCACCCTCCTTGATGAGGCATTGAACAGGACCGTTGAACAGGAGGAGATACTTTATATTAAAGTCCTAAAAAAAGATGGCACGGTTTTA
>JAOACK010000041.1 GCA_026417875.1 Thermodesulfovibrionales bacterium
ATCTTAGACTACAAGTACCAGACCGCCTGGAGCACCAAGCCCCATGCAGTAATATAAGCAGGAGATAAATTATATTCATATTACCCAGCAGGAAAAATGACAGGCTGTATGCATAATGTATACGGAATAAGAGGACTACGTAGTAATTACCTTTGTCTCTGATAAACTTGACTTTTAAGTTTAACTTATTTTATAAAATTGGTATATCTGCGGGCGTAGCTCAGGGGTAGAGTGGGAGCTTCCCAAGCTCTTGGTCGCGGGTTCAAATCCCGTCGCCCGCTCCAGAGTTTATTTTAGTCTCAGTCTAGATGATATCTCGTGAACACTGTCCACAAGGAATTTAGCCTTCTCCACAGGCGTTTCTGGAAGTATTCCATGCCCAAGATTGAATATATGTCCTCTAATTGATGATCTCATTCCTTTTCTTACTATATCTGTTATTCTTTCAAATAGCTTTTCCTCTGGCAGAAAGAGTTCACAGGGATCAAGATTACCCTGCACGGCAACTCCATCCTTGAGCCTGTCTATAGCGATACCTATGTCTATCCTCCAGTCAACTCCTATAACATCAGCACCTGATTCCTTTATTGTTTCAAGAAATGTTCCACCATTAAGGACAAAGTAGATTACAGGTACGCTACCCTTAAGGGATGATATAACCCTTTTGACATGAGGCAGGACATATTCCTTGAAATCCCTCGGCGTGAGTATGCCTGCCCATGTATCAAAGAGCTGTACTGCCTGGACCCCGGCCTTTATCTGTGAAGAAAGATATCTTGTAACTGTGTCTGTCAGAAGCTCCATAATTCTGTTATATTCCTTTAGGTTTTCATACATGAGTCTTTTTGTTTTTAGAAAATTTTTTGAACTTCCCTGCTCAATGATATAGGTCAGAAGGGTAAAAGGAGCGCCGGAGAAACCGATAAGTGGTACATCCAGTTCTTTAAGAAGTATTTTTATTGTCTCTATTACAAAGGGGATGTCCTTTTCAGGATTTATTTCTCTCAGTTTATTCCCTTCGGATGGTGTAAGGACAGGGCCACCTTTTTCTGGAAAGTCTACCTTTACTCCCATTGGCTCAAGGGGTATGAGTATATCAGAAAATAATATGGCTGCATCTACATTTAATCTTCTTACTGGCTGGAGTGTAACTTCTGCTGCAAGTTCAGGAGTCTTACAGAGGGTCATAAAATCATATTTTGACCTTATTTCCTGATATTCAGGAAGGTACCTTCCTGCCTGTCTCATGAGCCATACAGGTGTATAGTCAGTCTTTTCTCCCCTGCAGGCCTTTAAAAAGGTATCGTTCATGTACACTGATCCTCCTCAAATCAGTTTTCTATTTCATCCCTGCCTTTTTCAGAGCCTCAAGTTTCTTTGGCATATAGGAGCAGAAAGGTTCTTCTTCAAGATAATCTCCATAGACTGAATAAGCCCTAGCACGGCATCCACCGCATACAGATATAAATTCACAGGAACCACATCTTCCTTTGTATGACTTAAAATCCCTGAGTTTTTTGAAGAGCTCAGAGTTTTCCCATATCTCCTTGAAGGTTTGTTTTCTGATATTACCTGCTGGCATGGGAAAATAACTGCACGGAAGGACATTTCCATCTACATCTATAAGACATATGAGCTGTCCTGCGATGCAGCCTTTGGCGCCTCCTGTGGAGAATTTGAGCGAACGTCTTTCAAATTTAATACCCTCTTCCCTAGATTTCTGTAGCACTATTCTGTAATAATGGGGTGCACAGGTTGGTCTCACCAGTATGTCCTTTTCATCCTTTTCCATATGGTAATGCCAGTCAAGTATCTCTTCATAGTCTTCCTTTGAAATGAGCTCATTCATTATCTCTTCCCCACGACCAGTGGGTACTATCATGAACATATACCAGGCAGTTGCTCCCAGTTCCTTAGCAAGTTTATATACCTTAGGTATCTCTTCCTGATTTCGCTTTGTGAAGGATGAATTGATAATAAATTCTATGCCGTGTTTTTTGAAGAGTCTTGCAGCATTTATGGTTCCCTGAAAAGCACCTTTCTGAGCACGAAAGTCATCATGTACAGTCTCTGTTGAGCCATCAAGGCTGAGTGATACTATCTTAATTCCGGAATCTTTTATCTTTTCGCACACTTCATCTGTAACAAGTGTTCCATTTGTGGCAAGGCACATTCTAAGGCCTTTTTCGGTACCGTATTTTGCTATTTCAAAAACATCCCTCCTCAGAAGGGGTTCACCACCGCTAAGTACAACTACTGGTTTTGCATAGCTTGATATATCATCTATAATTCTGAATGCCTCTTCTGTTGAAAAGTCAAGATGACCCTGAACCTCTGTCTCGGAGGAGGAGCGGCAGTGGATGCATCTAAGGTTGCATCTTCTTGTAATCTCCCAGGCTATCCATTTGGGTGCAAATTCCATATTTTAATCTCCAGAAAATGTTAAATTATGCCCTGAAACAGGGTAATTTTACAAGTCTTACAAGACCTCAGCTTCTTTAAGTTTCAGCTCGACCGATTCCTCCTCTTTCCAGATATGGTTGTAGATGGCATTTAGAAGGGGTGAAAAGGTCTTCCTATTTATGGCAGAGATTCCGATGGCATCGTATCTTTTTAATATATTGTCCACCTCTTCAGGATCTACCCTGTCAATCTTATTAAAGACAAGGAGTCTAGGTTTATTGAAAAGACCGAGTTCCTTAAGTATCTCTTCCACCGATTCTATATGCTGTTCAAATCTGGGATTGGATATGTCAACAAGATGAATGAGAAGGTCTGCATCTTCAAGCTCCTCAAGAGTGGATTTAAAGGCTGCAACAAGGTCCTTTGGAAGGTCCCTTATGAATCCAACTGTATCGGTTATTATTACATCTCTTTCTTTTGGAAATCTGAGCCTTCTTGAGGATGTATCAAGTGTGGCAAACATCCTTTCTTCGACAAATACATTGCTGTTTGTGAGGTTGTTAAGAAGGGTGGATTTACCAGCATTTGTATATCCTATTATGGAAACAATGGGTATTCCTCTTTCAACCCTTCTGTGTTTTCTCTGTTTTCTTGCCTCTGAGAGAACCTTTAATTCTCTCTCAAGAAGTCCAATCCTTTCCTTGACCCTTCTTCTGTCAATTTCGAGTTTCATCTCACCAGGTCCTCTTCCACCTATTCCACCTGTAAGTCTTGACATGGCTGTACCTTTTCCAACAAGCCTCGGAAGCCTGTATTTTAGCTGGGCAAGTTCTACCTGGATCTTGCCATCCCTTGAGTGAGCTCTCCTGGCGAATATATCAAGTATGAGCTGGGAACGGTCTATCACCTTGAGTTCTGTAAGCTCGCTTATTTCTTTCATCTGAGAGGGTGTGAGGTCCTGGTCAAATATGAGTAGTGTTGCACCTTTGTCAAGGGCATTTATAATAACCTCCCTTAATTTACCTTCTCCCATCAAGTATTTAGGGTTTATCTCTTTCAATCTCTGAATTACGGTATCAAGTACCAGGACATCGGCGCTTTTTGCTAGCTCCTTCAACTCCTCCATTGATTCTTCAAGCTCGTATTTAGGCCTTGTAGAGGCACTGATCAGTATTGCCCTGTCTCTTTTATCCTGTACAAATAGTCTTGCCCTGTCCATCTCTTCTTCAAGATTTTCGATGAATGACAGAAAATTCATGTCAAGCTGATGAATGCTTAAAGGACCTGTTAATTCATATCTTTCCCTTGAACCAAAGGGAAGGAGATGGGCGAAATAGACCTTTTCTGGTAAACCTTCTGTAAGAGTTATGGCAACAACAAGATCAAGTCTGAGAAGAAGGAGGTCTGTAAGGTCATCCTGAGTGAGGGGTTCTTCCTTTAAATGGGTGTGAATGAGTCTAAGTTCTCTTAAAGGTTTTCTTCCAAGGGGATAATCTTCTTCAAGAGAAGGAATCACCAGTCCTCTGGCATCTCCTACAATTACATGAGTGACCTGCCCCTCTCTATCGATCAGAATCCCGACCTGTCTGCCTGTTGAATGGGATATCTCGGAAATATATCTTGCTATTTCATAAGAGACTATTTTTTCAGGCTGTGTTTTTTTCCTTAACAGTCTCTCAAGAAGATGGAGTTCTTTCTTTTTTAGGCCTGCTGTATGTCCTGAAACAGCGATTTTTTAACCTCCTTTTTTAATTATAGCATAAATTTTCAATGCTATTTAATATATTCCGAGCAGCCTTTTATTTATATCTATTGCAGCGACAGCGCCCTCACCTGCTGCGATAACAACCTGATCATTTCCCTGATTGAGAGGACCAACAATATAAAGACCGTTTAATGATGATTCATAATTATGATTTACTATATATTTAAAGCCATCTTTATCTTTTTTTAAATTAAGTCCATGAAGAAATTCGTCATTCAGTTTATAACCAAAATGGCACATAATAACTTCACAATCTATCCTGCGACCATCCTGTAATACTAAGGCCTCCATCTTTTCATCTCCTATGATTCTTACTGGACGCCCTATTATTAATCCTATGTTCTCCCTTTCAAGTTCCATCTTATACTCATAAGGAGCCTTATCAGTGTAAAGGATAAGGGTAATATCCTTTGTGAACATCTCTTTCATCGCAAAGGCAAGATGAACGGTCTTTATTGAATTACCTATGATTACAAGTTTCTTATTTGTTGTTTTATATCCATCACAATCTATGCATGTAAACAGGCTGATTCCAAGGAATTTATGAAGATTTTCTATATTTGGAAGATTATCATATACACCTGATGAAACTATTACAAATTTAGATATATATTTTTTTTCGCCTACATATACCTCGAAGAGCTGATTTTTACTGACCTTTGTGACAGTAGCATTTTCTATCCTCACATTAAAACTCTTAGCCTGCTCGATACCTATCTCTATAATTTCCTTTCCGGATATCGATTTTTGGGTCAAAAAATTTTCAATATGTCTGGCGTGACGAGTCCTGCCACCGCCTCTATCAATAATTAGAACTTTTCTATTATACCTTCCAAGATATATTGCTGCCTGAAGCCCTCCTGGCCCAGCACCTACAATGATACAATCAAATACTTCTTTGGACATAATATAAAATACCATAAAGTTATCTCTTGTTTTTAATTGTTTAATAAATTAATAGATTAATGAATAATTTAAACAATTGTAGGAACTCTATAATAAAAATGGACTAGAGTTAAAGAAAAATTAAAAATTGTATATAAGGGATCTCTATCAATTAGAGAGATTTGGCAGGCAAAGCAAGGATTGATAGAGATTATACTCCTATATGAGTTCAGTGAAACAGTGGGTTCAGAAAAAAGTTTTCTCTATATAATAATTCCCTTTTGTCTTATCTTTATAATTGCTTCAAAATAGACCACTCAAAGTGAAACCTTTTACAGGTCTATTTTTAGAATCCTTTGATTTTATTATATCTTTTTATTGGCATTGATTCTAAAAATATTTAGAGTTATAATGTGATTACAGGAAAAGAAGATTTAATCCAGTCGCTTATGGAAGCTTATCTCATGGAAAAAGGGACTAAGGAGTTTTACATATATGCCGCTAGTAATGTACTTAATACTGGTGCTAGGGAGATGTTCCTTTACCTTTCTGAATGGGAAGAAAAGCACATGCAATATATTCAGTTTCTCTATCAATCCTTTACCAATGACTTTGATATTTGGGTTCGAGAAATTCAGAGAAAGAAAATATGTACTCGACGCCGAATCAGGAATCCCTTTAAAAGAACTTTCATCGAAAATTGACCAATATATTTTTACAAATGATATAGGAGCAATATCTGTGGCTATGGAAATGGAAGATAAGGCGTACAATCTTTATAAAAAGCTTTCGGAAAAAGAATAATAAGTAATATGATGATCTTTACTCTTATGCTGAAAGGAGGTGAGACAGATGAAAAAGCCATTAAGTAAAAAGGCCCTTGCTAAGGAGACTGAATTCTGGAAAAATCTTAAAAAGATAGCACAGGAAAATCCTGGCAAGGTGTGCCACAAATGAAAAAGCTGAAGAAGTTGATGTTGCTGGTGCAGCAACTAAACACATACAGATATGGCAAAAAATTTTTGCCATATCTGTATCATTATTCAACCTAAAGGTTTTGGGGTAATGATATGTCAGTGAGCAACGGCTTTGATTTCTTCATTCAGTGGCATCTCACAGAACGGTGCAACCTGAGGTGTAGACACTGCTACCAGACTGGTAACGGAAAGGGGGAAATGACATTTAAGCAGATAGAGAAAGCAACAGAAGAAATATCAGATACCTTGATTAGCTGGCAAGAAACTTATGGTATCAAAATTTCTCCTAGCGTTAATATAACAGGAGGCGAGCCGTTTCTTAGGCGCGATTTATATCATATTGCATATTTAATGAGCCGTCACGGATTCGATATATATATATTAACAAACGGAACTCTTATAGATAGAGACGCTGCTCACAATCTTTATAACTTAGGAGTAAAAGGTGTTCAGGTAAGTATAGAAGGGCCTGAACATATTCATGATTTTATCAGGGGAAAAGGCAGCTTTTTTAAGTCAATGGATGGAATTAAGAATTTGCTCGAGGCAGGGCTTGAGGTCACTTTAAATGTAACCCTTTCTTCTGTCAATGCTGAGCATATCTCTAACCTAATAAGACTCGCCAGTCAAATGGGCATTCAGAGACTTGGATTTTCAAGGCTTGTGGCATCAGGAAGAGGGCGTGGCATGGCCGATAAAGTGTTAGGTTCAGAGGACTTAAGAAGAATATATAAAGATATCTTATTTTCAAAAATAGATAACCTTAAAATCGTAACAGGAGATCCTCTCGCCTTGCAGCTTAACAAGTCTGTTTCGGTAGACGAAGGGGATATTCCCTTAGGTGGTTGTGCTGCAGGAATTTCAGGTATCACGATTCTACCTGATGGAACGATGACCCCTTGCAGGAGATTACTGATTCCTATAGGTAATATAAAAAAAGATTCGTTCCGAAATGTCTGGGCAACCTCAAGAGTCCTTGGATCATTAAGGGATAGAACAAAATATAAAGGGAAATGTCGTTCTTGTAAGAGATGGGCAAGTTGTCGTGGTTGCAGGGCAATAGCCTATGCAAATTCAGAAAATGGAGGAAAAAGCAGTTTCCTCGCAGAAGACACCCAATGTTTTATAAAAGATTCATCGGATGATTAAAAATATTTATGTAGGAGATTTGATAATAGGGAGAGAATAGGATCAGATACTTCTTTATCCCTTAAACCGGTTTAAAGAGGCAGTATACTATGAAACTCCCGGAATATCTCAATTGTCCTATAAAAACCTTAATTTTTCATATATCTCCAGACCTACCTCTTATGTCTGGCAGATATCCTTAGATAAGCAAGGTCTATTGCGAGAGTAAAGACTTAGGACGAGACTCTAATTTTAACCTAAACAGGATTTATTCAATCAAAAGGATGAATTATGCTCTTTAAGGACAGACGGGATGCTGCCGTAAAACTCCATCAAAGCTGCTTCATTATAAATATAGAAAAGATGTTATAGTATTCGCACTTCTGCTTGGGGGGTGTATTTACTGGTTATGAGATAGCAAAGGTATTAGGCCGTAAACTCGATATAATCATTGTTAGGAAGATAGGATTTCCGGGTCAGACTGAATTGGCCATTGGAGCTATGTCGGAAACATGCGCCGTCGTCCTCAAAGAAGATATTATAACCTCTCATAGGATTTTAAGGGATTATATTGCCGGCGTGGTAAAAAAGCAGATGGAAGAGATCTTAAGGAGAAAGTTCTTGTATCGCGGAGGTCTTGGGATATGACTTCCTTATTCTGTGGTCCTTTCATGGTATTTAATGACTTTTTTCGACCATCTCATTTACATTGATTTAATTAAGTGATTCCCTTCAGAATTTCCAGCCTGTCAGTGGCTATGCCATCAACACCTTTTGAGATATATTTCTCTGCTTCTTCTTTTGTATTGATAGTCCATACAATGAGCTTCAGATTTTTCTTATGGGCATCTTCAACATTTTTAGTATGTATAAATCTATAAAGAGGAAGTAGATATTGAGCCTTCAAGGATAGCGCTGAGCTTATTGGATTTTTATGCCTTGCATAGATTAGACCCGTTTCAATCTTCTGATTTATCTCTCTGACTTTTGAAAGAATTTCTTCACTGAAAGATATAATAATGGTCCTTTCAATCAGTTTATGTTTAGTAATTTCTTTAATGACCTGAGATTCGCAGCCTTTTTCTTTCAACTCTATAAGTATTTTGTTAACTTTATCGTCAATAAAATCCAGTGCCTCCTTTAAGGTGCATATCTTACCCTTTGTAAGATTTTTTAATTCTTTTAAAGTTGTCTCGGCTATTTTTTGATCAATACCATAGACCCTTTTTAAACTGTCATCGTGACTAAGGACAAGTTTTTTGTCCTTGGTCATCCGTACATCAAATTCTATAGCATTAGCACCGAGCTCTATTGCCTTCCTAAAACTTTCTATAGTATTTTCAATTTCATATGCACATGCTCCGCGATGGCCAATCTTCAAAAAAATCTGCTTATCAATAATCAATCCCTTTTTGTGGTTCAATCCCCTGACGGTAGGCATGTTTTATCTCCTTCATCTCGGTAACGGTATGAGCCCTTTTGATGACCTCGGGATGGGCATCTCTACCAGTAAGTACAAGATGCATGAGAGGTGGTTTCTTATCCAGAAGTTCTAAGACCTGTTCAAGGTCGACAAGTTTTAATTTTAAAGCATTATTTATCTCATCAAGTATTAATATGTCATAATTTCCTGACTTCATCTTCTCCATAGCAAGGTTAATGGCATTCTGGGCATTTGCCCTGTGTTCCTCAAAAGGATAGGGGTTACCGTAAAGACCACAAAAGCCCTTTCCAGTAAGGTGGAGTTCCACATTGGGATAAAGTCTTTTTACACCGTCTATTTCTCCTGAGTACATATCACCTTTCATAAAATGGATTATACAGACCTTCATATTATGACCTACAGCTCTCAATGCTATCCCGAGGGCTGATGTGGTTTTTCCCTTTCCGTATCCTGTTATGACCAAAATGAGACCAACCCTTTTTTTTGGTTCTAAAACAGTGAGTTTTAACTCCCCTGTTTGAAATTCATCCATATTTACTCCTTAATTTTCTAAAAATTTTATCAAAAGATCTCAAGAGATAAAAATACATTAAATATATGTTATAGTTTACCATGTCATGCTCAGAAATAAGAAGGTCTCTTGATTACAGATTATCTCTAAAGTTACAGGCGTTCCTGGGTGCGAGAGTTTAGTGCGATTAGCGTAACTGGGGTATTAAAATAGTTAAAATATCTGTTCTTCTGTATTTTTGTAAGACCTCTTTTAATGGCAGGCAATAATAGATTTATATGCAGAATTCCGGACATAAATAATACTTGACAGGTCTTATATTTTCTGATATAAATGTAGTATCAATATACCATCAGGGGGAGGGTAGATGGATGTAATAGGTGCTATACGGACTAGAAGATCAATAAACTTTTTTGACCCTTCTAAAAAAATCCCAGAAGATGGATTAAAAGAGCTTATTGAAATTTCAAATCTTGCGCCTTCTTCCTTTAATCTCCAGCCCTGGAAGGTAATAATAGTTACTGATCCTGAAAAGAAGAAAATCCTTAGAAAGTGTGCCTTTGACCAGCCAAAGGTAGAAGAAGCCTCCGCTGTCCTGATCATAATTGCTGATCCAGCTTCAGTGGAAGAAAATATTGAAAGGGTTCTCAATAGCTGGCAGCAACTTGGCTATATGAGGCAGGAAATGAGAGGTGTGTATAAAGATATGGCATCAAAGCTCTATGGTGAACCTGCAAGTTTGAAAAGGAAGCTCTTTGCTGTTAAAAATGCCTCACTATTTGCAATGACATTAATGCTTGCTGCAAAGGGGCTTGGATTTGATACCCATCCAATGGATGGATTTGATGAGGATTGTGTAAAAAGGGAATTTAATATACCTGAAGATAAGATTATCCCTATGCTCATTGCAGTTGGCTATCTCAGAGAAGGTATAACCCTTCTTCCAAGGGCATGGAGAAGAGATTACACTGAATTCGTCAGATATAATTCTTATTAAAGGAGGTTTATCATGGGTTATACACTTGTTGCTTTAAAAGAAAAGATAATGGAGATGTATCCTGAGATTCAGAAACATGATATATCTGTTGGTCTTACTTTTGATGAGGGGAAGAATGCCTACATTCTTCATTTTAAGAAGAACGGCCAGGAACTCACAACCCATCTTGAAAAAAAGGATGCAGATGATTGCATGAATGGGATTAAGTGTGTTTACCTCGGTATCCAGATAGAGCAGTTTATTAAAAATTTTGAAGAAAGAAGCAGAAGAAAGGAGGTCATAGATTGATGAAGAAACCTGTAGAAAAATCAGATGATTTTCTTGACTTGATAAAAAGATGGCAGACCCTTGAAGATAAGACTATAGCAATTGCAGAAGATATTATTAAGAAGACTGATAATTCCTTTATCAGGACGATTATGGAATTGATAAAGTATGATTCTGAAAAACATAAGGCTATTCAGCAGATGATTATTGATAACATTACAAAAGAGGCTATCCATATTAGCCCTGATGAACTTAATACCCTTTCCGATATTTTAAATACCCATATGGAAGCAGAGGCAGAATCCCTCCGTCTTGCAGAAGATGCTTACAGAGGCTCTGAACTTTTCATAACCAGATTTCTGCTTTCCTATCTAATCGCCGATGAAGCTAAGCATCATGGTCTTCTAATACAGTTTGATGATTTAAAGAGGGCGTCAATACCAACATCTGTAAGTGCAAGGTCTTATGGGTATATTGAACGACCGCCTTCTGATATAGAGCGGTCTCATATAAAAAAGAAGAATGAATAAAAGGAGGTGTAACATGTCCTGTATATTAGCAAGAGACATAATGCATCCAAGAATAAGTTTGCATGCAAAAACACCTGGACATGAAGTTGTTGAAAGGCTTATGTCTCCCTATCCCGGTCTTCCAGTTGTGGATGACGACCTTCGGGTTATAGGTATTGTATCAGATTATGATGTCTTTACAGCCTTAAAGGAGGGGAGGACCATACATGAGTTCAGTGCTGAAAGCCTGATGACCTGCGGGCATGCTGAGCACGGAGTTTGTGACAGACCTGTTACAGTTACTCCAAATACAGCGATTGAGGACATAGTTGATCTTTTTATCAACAGAAATATTTCCGTTCTACCTGTAGTGGAGAATGGAAGACTCGTCGGAATTATACCCAGAAAGAGCATAATCAATGCCCTTGCAGAGAAAGGATTCTGGAAGGAGCATGAGTTTCAAAAAAGGGTATAGGAGGTGCTTATGGAGAATCTTAAAGCAAAGGACGTAATGACAAGACCTGTCATTTCGGCAAGAAAAAATGCCTCAGCAAGAGACATTGCTTTACAACTTCTCTCAGGATTATTCAGTGGTATGCCTGTTACCGATGAAAAAGGTAGGGTTATAGGAATGGTTACAGAATTCGACCTTCTTGGAAATATATGTGAAGGAAAAGAATTAGCCAAACTTACAGCTGAGGACATTATGACAAAGGATGTTGTGACAGTTGATGTCAATACTCCTGTAACAGAGATACTGAATATCATGCTCGACAGAAATATAATAAGACTGCCAGTAACCGAGGAGGGAAGACTCGTCGGGATTGTAGCGAGATGCGATATCCTGAAGGCTTATATTGAGCCTGAGTTTGTTACGTATATGTAAATAGGAAAGGAGGAGAAATATGAAGAAGATTGCTATTTTTCTATTGATACTTTTAGTCCTTTCTTTATCAGTATCTTTTGCAAAGATGAACAAGGGTATTTCACTACCTAAAGAATGGAGGAATTTCATCCATGTAAAATCAATGGTGATTCCTGATAAGAACCATGGATTATATGGATTCCACCATATCTATGTGAATAAGAAAGGTCTTGAGACCCTTAAGAAAGGTGGAATGTATCCTGAAGGAACAATTTTCATTGGAGTATTTTATGATGTGGTAACAGAAAGGGATGGCTCAATAAACCAAGGAAAGAAACTCTTTTATGTCTATATGAAAAAAGATAAAAGAGCTACTGAAACCGGAGGTTGGAGATATGCAGCCTTTGACCCTGATGGAAAGTATCTTGAAAAGGATGTAAAAAAGGAGTGCTATGACTGTCACACTGCTGCAAAGGATAGTGATTACATATTTTCAAAATTTATAGAATAAGTTATTTAGGTAAAAGATAAGTTACAGATCTGAAGGACTAAGGGACTTCGGGAAAGTTTGCAAAGTGTCAATTTTGGGCAGAGCCAGAAGACATCGGCATTTGGAGTTTAAGAAATATTGAAAAAATTTTATCAGAGAATATTTTTTTATGCAATCTTTGGTCAAAATCTATTCTACTTTTTTTATTATAGTTTCATTAATTGCAGGTTGTTCTATTGCTATAACAACTGGATTGAAGACAGAAGAGGTCAGGGAAGGAAAGATCTTTGGTACATACACTCTTTTATTGCATGGAAATAGATTTGGAGGAGATATAGAAAATATAGTGATCTTTGATATAGAGTCAGATAAATATACATTCGAAATATTTGCCCCTGAATTTGATTATCAAATAATTAAGGGACTTTCCGGAGATGAAGCTCTTAAAAGGGCAGAAGACTTTGTTAGACGCCACATCTTGTTTAAGAGATCACAGTTGAGCAAGATCTTTGACAATGAGGGTAATTTAATAGGATACGAATTGAGGCCACTCTATTTTTCTTCAGCCTTTATGACAGATGATGTCCTTGATGTGGATTACAGGATAAAAGGAGACAAGGTGGTTGTCAGGATTGAGGTTAATCCTTTTCTAATGAAGAAAAGATTTCTTGAAAGGCATAGATTTCATTAAACTTTTAGAATAATTGAATTTGTATTTTAAAAAATCTGTTAGACTTTTCCCAAATTTTAGGAGGTATCATGGAGCGCTCAGGATTAGTGACAATTCACGGCAATCCTCTTACATTAATTGGTCCAGTGCTTAATGTAGGAGATAAAGCACCAGATTTTAGTGTACTGGATAAGGATCTCAAAGAGGTACGATTAAGTGATTTTGCGGGTAAGATTAAGATAATAAGTGTGACTCCATCCCTTGATACACCTGTCTGTGATATGCAGGCAAGGAGATTTAATGAAGAAGCAGCAAGACTGCCTGAGGATGTTGTGGTTTTAAACATAAGCATGGACTTGCCGTTTGCTATATCGAGGTTCTGCACAACAGCAGGTATTGATAAAGTAAAGGCCTATTCTGACCACAGAGATGCATCCTTTGGTAATGCCTATGGTGTGCTTATAAAGGAGTTGAGGCTGCTTGCCCGTTCAATCTTTGTTATTGATAAAAATGACAGAATAATATACATTGAGATTGTTCCTGAGATAACGAATCAACCTGATTATGACAAGGCCATAGAAATTGTTAAAAAAACCATCTCTAATATTTAGAAAAATACTCATATATCGGAGGTGTGTTATGAGATCTAAAGGTTTAACAAGACGAGCCTTTCTAGAAAGGGTAGGACAGATGGGTGCTGCCTTAATGTTAAGTGGTGGTATTCTTTCAAATAAGACAATAGCCCAAGTAACAGAAAAACCTCCTGAACAGCCTCTTTTTCCAGGAAAGGAAAAAATGATTGTACTTTCCTCCAGGCCTATAGTATTGGAAATGCCTCCTGAGGGTTTTGAAGATTTTATAACAAGGACTGATATGTTTTTTGTAAGAAATAACATAGGTATGCCCGAGATAGATGTAAATGTCTGGAATCTTACAATCGATGGAGAGGTAAAGAATCCGCTGAGACTCTCTATGGCTGATATAAAGAAATTCAAGGCGGTTGAGGCAGTTATAACCCTTGAATGTTTTGGTAATGGCAGATCATTTTTTGAGCCAAAGCCAGCAGGTAATCAGTGGAAAAAAGGTGGCATAGGTACCGCTGTTTGGAAAGGTATAAGGCTCAAAGACGTTCTTGAAAAAGCTGGTTTAACAGATAAATCCAGGCATGTAATCTTCGACGGAGCTGATGAACCCTTTACTCCAGCTGCACCTGATTTTAGAAGGAGCATTCCAATAGAGAAGGCCATGAGCCCGGAGACATTACTTGTTTATGAGATGAACGGAGAACCTCTTCCAGTGTATCACGGTTATCCCTTGAGGGTACTTGTTCCAGGATGGGGTGGTTCTGCATCTGTAAAATGGCTAATAAATATAACTGTTTCTGAGAAGGAGTTTGAAGGATTTTACATGGTAGATAAATATCGCCATCCAAAAAATCCTGTAGCTCCTGGCACAAAGGTTCAACCAAAGGACATGTTTGTCCTTACAGAGCTTGATGTGAAGTCCATAATAACCAGTCCATCTGATAATGCAAGGGTCTCTGGTGAGGAGATTTCAATAAAGGGTTATGCTTGGACAGGAGAGGCAAAGATAAAGAAGGTTGAGATATCTACAGACTTAGGTAAAATCTGGCAGGAAGCAAAGATAATAAAAGATGGTGGAAAATTCGTCTGGAGTCTCTGGGAGTACAAATGGAGACCGAAGCAGCGAGGTTATTATGTACTAATGAGTAAAGCTACTGACACAAATGGTAGAACACAGCCATTATATCAGTACTGGAATCAGGATGGTTATCTCTATAATGTGATAGATAAAGTGGGTGTTCATGTGGAATAGAATTTTATTCACTGTCATAATCATATTTATAATGGTCCATCTGGTTGGAGCGCAGGATGTTCGGTTACCCGAGGGAGAAGGGAAAGAAATAGTTCAGACAAAATGTAGTATATGCCACAATCTGGAAATTGTGATAAGCCAGAGATTGAATAGAGATGAATGGAATGATATTGTTGAAAGGATGATGAGGTGGGGAGCTCCTGTTGAGACGACCGAAGAGAGAAAAATAATCGTTGAATATCTCTCAACAAATTTTGGAAAAGGTAAATAAGTATTGATATTAGTATTAAAAGGAGGAGGAATTTTTATGCCAACAAAGACAGCAAAAAAGAAAGTTGCTAAGAAGACATCCAATGTAAAGAAAGGTGAGAGGTATGAATGCACAACTTGTGGTCTTGTAGTAGCGGTTGATGAGATATGCGGATGTATGGAGGCACACGAGATTATATGCTGTGGAAAGGCAATGAAAAAGAAGAGATGATTCAAGCTCTATTTCTTTTAAAAAATTTGCTGGTATGTGAGGGTATATTATGAAGGCTCTCATAATAAGTGCAGATAATTTTGAGGATACCGAGCTCCTCGTCCCTTATTACAGGCTTAAAGAAGAAGGTATAGAGGTTGACATTGCATCAATGAAAAAGGGCAAGATAAAGGGCAAGCACGGCTATGAAATTGAGGTTAACAAAACACTTAAGGATGTTAAACCTGAGGATTATGATATCCTTATTCTTCCTGGTGGTAAGGCACCAGAGGCTATAAGAAAAGAGAAGGAAGCCCTTGATATTGCAAGGCATTTCTTTGAAAAGAATAAACCTGTTGCTGCTATATGTCACGGTCCTCAGACACTTATATCAGCAGGACTTTTAAAGGGAAGACATGCAACATGCTATAAATCTGTTTCAAAGGAGATGAAAGATGCCGGAGCTATATATGAGGATAAAGAGGTCGTTGTTGATGGAAATCTCATAACATCAAGACAGCCCTCTGATTTACCTGCCTTTTTAAGGGAGATTATAAGTCTTATAAGAAAGACAGCTTAGGAGGGAAAGATGAGATTTATGGCTTTAATAATCCTTTTTTTATCTATCAATATCTCATATGCACAGGAAAGGGTGATTTACAGGGCAGACATTGATGCAGATGGTATTCAGAGGGTAGAGATCATTGGTGGAAGTTATTATTTTAAACCAGATTATATTATTGTTAAGGTGAATGTACCTGTAGAACTTAAAGTTAAAAAAGAGCCAGGCATAACCCCTCATGATATTGTTATAAATGCCCCTGAGGCAGGGATTGATTTTAAAGTGGACTTAGATACTGAGCCAAAGGTTGTAAGATTTACTCCTACAAAGGCAGGAAAATATTCCATATATTGCAGTAAGAGATTCCTATTTTTCAAAAGTCATAGAGAAAGGGGGATGGAGGGTATTCTTGAGGTTGTAGAATAAATATGTTTAGCAAAGAGACAATAGCCTATTTAAAGCTCCTTCATGGTCTTTATAATTCAATTGTGATAGTTCAGTTCATTTATCAGGGTATTTTAGGTTTAAAAATTAGAAGAGAAAGAAAATCCAGTAATTTTCCTGAGATTATAATTAAAAGGCATAGAATACTTGGACCAATTCTAACTGTTGAGAGTATAATGGGATTTTTTGCAGGTATTACACTTGTCTTTGTTGACTATGGTTTTATCTTTAAATATCCACTTCATTTCATAACAGGGCTTTTTATAATCCTTTCTGTTATAACGACCTTTTTCATATCAAGAAAGATAAAGGCTGATGCCTCTTTATGGAGGGAGCTCCATTTCAGGCTCGGTATACTGATTTTGTTCCTTTATGTCATTCAGGCCTTTTTTGGACTTGGGATACTTCTATGAAGGATGTCCTCATTATTAGCACAAACAGAAACAGGTTTCCTTTTCCAGTAATGCCTTATGGTGCCTGTATTGTAGCAGAGGCAGCAGAAAGAGCAGGTTACAGGGTAAGTGTCCTTGACCTGATGTTTGAAAAAAGACCCCTTGAGGCTATTAAAAATGAATTAAAAAGACTGAATCCCGATGTAATAGGCCTTTCCATAAGAAATATTGACAACAATGATATACAAAAACCAGTTGCCTTTTTTAAGGAACTGAGCCCAGTCTTTGACATTCTTAAAAATAATACAGACTCCCCCACTGTCATTGGAGGCCCAGCGGTAGGTGTTATGCCAGAGGAGCTTTTAAGATTTACAGGTGCATCAATTGCTGTTCTCGGAGATGGAGAGGTTGTCTTTCCTCAGATTCTCGATGGACTTTCAAAAAGAAAGGATTTAAGTGATATTTCAGGAATAGCATGGATTGAGGATAATATCTTTAAAAAGAATCCTCTTAACTCTACTCAGAAAGAATTCTCTCCAACATTACCGGATTTCAGCAAATGGATAAACATCAAACCATATAAATCTTTCTTTGCTACAATTCCGGTGCAGACAAAGAGGGGATGTCCTTATAGATGCATCTATTGCACCTATGCTGTGGCTGAAGGAAAAAATTACAGGCTTTCAGATCCTGAATATATAGTTGAAGAAATAAGAAGAGTTTCTTCATGTGGTATAAAGCATTTTGAGTTTGTTGACAACGTTTTTAATTCACCTTATGAGCATGCCATGAAGATATGTGAAGAAATTGCAAGGAGAAGAATCAATGCCTCTTTTCAGAGCCTTGAGCTAAATCCATTATTTATAGATGATGAGCTTCTGAGTGTAATGGAGGCTTCGGGTTTTTCAGGAATTGGCATTACTGTAGAAAGCGCATCAGACATTGTTCTTTCATCACTTAAAAAGGGTTTTACAGTTGATGACATTCACAGGGCTCTGGAATGCATTAAGAGGCATAGACTTCCATGTCTCTTGATATTTATGCTCGGAGGTCCAGGAGAGACAGTAGATACAGTAAAGGAGACAATAAGATTTGTAAAGAATAATCTAAGACCAGAGGATATCGCCTTCTTTAATATAGGTGTTAGGATTTATCCAGGGACAGAACTGGAAGATATAGCAAGAAAAGAAGGGATATTGAATATTCCAAAGGACAAGATGCTCGAGCCTGTTTTTTATATCTCCTCTAAGGTTGACCTTTCATGGATGGTATCAGAAATAAGAAGACTTATGACCTCTCACATGAATATAATTAATTCTGATTCTATTGGATCAAATCTTTTACCCAGAATACACTGGCTCCTTTATCTTCTTAGGGTCAGACCACCTCTATGGAGATATACTCCAATAATACGCCGCTTTCTTAGGTTAATAGGGATTGATGCATGAGAATGAATAAGGCATATATAGCATCTATTGGAACTGCAACCCCTCCTATGAAGGCATCCCAGGGGACTGCAAAAGAGTTTTT
>JAOACK010000042.1:0-7304 GCA_026417875.1 Thermodesulfovibrionales bacterium
GTATCTTTCAACTCCCTGCGAAGAAATTTATTTTTTCTGAATATAGATTTCCCAGTAACCCTTGTCCTCAAGCTTTACTGATTCAAAGGCATATCCCTGTTTTTCAGCAAATCTTGGTATAGAATCCTCTGCTGAGGCAGGAGCATCACAAAGTATCTTGAGGATTGCACCAGATGGGAGTTTCTCAAGTGCCTTTTTTGTCATTACAAGGGGATAGGGACACACCCTTCCTAGGACATCAAGTACCTCTGTAGGTGTCTGGTCTTTTAAAGCCATGGCTTCCTCCTTTCCTAAAAGTATAATAGATGATTTGCACCCTCGATGACATTCTTTATTCTGTCAAATGGTACAACCTGTATCTTCTTTTCTGCGCCCATATCTTCAGCATCAACTATCATATCTTCTGATATGCCGAATTTTTCAAGGTCCTCCTTGCAGACCATAACATCAAGGTCAACAAGAAGACAGTTTTTAAGATGGGTCTCTGTACTGGTTATTCCATATATATCCATTGCCTTCTGACCCTTGAGGCAATTTAAGACACCCTCTCCCACATAGCAGAGAGTGGGTGTAACAGTATCTCCCTCTTCAAGAAGGATCTCTACTGTCTGGTAAGCCATTGCATGGGTGGCTGCAAGTTTAGGATTTTCTGATTTATAGGGTGGTTTAGTAACTATAAAAGCAAGTTTTACATCAGCCATTACTCACCTCCTATATGAAGGACCCTGTCGGATCCGTGAATCTTTGCAAGATACCAGTGCATTGCATTCCACTGGATTCCTTCAATAGCATCAGGTTTCTGTATTCCTCTTGCAAGGGAGCAGGCTTCACATGTGCAGACCTCAAGCCCTTTCTCCATTAATTTTCTCAAGGGTGTTTCTCCATGGGAATAATCTTTAAGATGCTTCTGATTTTTCTTGGGAGACCCGGAGGCATTTCCAGAAAACCATAGATTTACCTTATGGCCTTTATCAAGAGCTGCTTCAGCAAGTTTTAAAGCAAAATCATAATTCATTGATCCAACAAGAGCTGAAAATACTCCGATGCTTAATGTTCCCATAATTGCCTCCTCTTACATCCAGATTAGTTTTTCATATTCATTAAATATTAAATCCACCACATCACTGTAAGTAACAGGTTTGACACGACTATCGAGATTTGAAACACTCAGACCTCTTGTCTCAAGGTCTTCTTTAAGAACATAGAAATTTGCCTTCATATTAAGAACATTGGATGCCTGTCCCTTTTCCTTAATTGCAGCGTGATAGACACCATTACCAACAAGTATAATTCCGAGTTTCTGAGGTGAGAGTCTCTCAAGTATGCTGGTATCAGTTCTGTAATCGCTAAGAAATACTCCTAATTTCATCCCAACACCTCCCTTTAAGCTGCCAGTCTGGCACGATTCTCTCTCTGGCCTAAGGCCAAAATAATCTTGTGAATTAATAAGGTATCATATTATTTTATAATCTTATAATTTAATGATATTCCCTCGTAATTGTAAACCTTTATAACATGTAAAAGTGAGATAAGTCAAGATATATAAGAAAGACATATGTTGCTAAAGCTGCTGGTAGTTTCCTAATCCAGTTCGGACGTGAGCGCTTCTATGTGAGGATGTTAATCTGTAAACTATTTTTAAAAATCTGACTCCCGTTTTATGAAGTTTCGTATGCTATTTTAATTTCATTCCAAAATTCAGTGAAAGGATGAGAAGATTTTAAATCTTCTGTCTCCGGTGCTACAATATTTAATGAGGCTCGATCTGGATTTCTCTCAGGGGCATAGGAATAAGCCTGCAATTGTATTTATCCATGGCCTTGGTATGGATAAGACCATATGGTCCTCTCCTTGTGATGCAAGGATAGCTGGTGGACTTTTGCCTTTCAGTCTGTTGATTAGAGAAAAACCCGAAACCTTTAGTTTTTCTGAATTGCCTTTAATAAAACCAGAATCCATAACTGCTGGCTCGCCATCTGTAGAGTTCAGGACTCCATATCATGACCTTAAGGAAGAGGGCTACAGTGTTATAACCTGGTCACAGAGAAGACCTGTTGGACCAATAGACTTTGCAGTTAAGGAACTTTCTCATGTTATCCAGTTTGCTTCTCTGCTTACAGACAGAGGCATAATCCTTATAGGACACAGCAGGGGTGGCCTTATTGCAAGGAAATATATTGAGCTTGAAAACCATAGAAAGATACTGGGTCTTCTAACCATTGCCACACCTCACAGGGGCAGTACCATGGCAGAATGGGTGAGGTATTTTTCAGCAGTAACCTCCGCTATAATTCCTCTTTTTAAAAATCTTCCAGAAGGAAGGGTCTCAAGGGCTATAAAGAGGATTGTTGATTTCCTTAAGAGTGATGCAATAAAGGAACTGCTTCCCGATTCTCCTTTTATAAAGTCCCTGAAACCTCTGAGGAATGTGAGAATTTTTTCTCTTGCAGGAACATCACCAAGACTTTTTACCATTTACAGATGGAAATTGATAAAGGAGGATAATGCCTTTATTATGAGGCCCGAGGAAGTCTTCTCCTATCCCCATTCACTTATTTCCCTTATACCTGAGAAACATATTCCACCTGAATGGAAAGAAGGCTCGGGAGATGGCCTCGTCAGCCTTGATAGCGCAAGATTTGAAATCTGTTGCGAATTCAGTGTCAATCATGCTAAGATTCTCACAGATCAGTATGCGAGAGAGTATGTTCGGAGGGTTGTAAGAGAAATTTCATGAGTATCATTATGGTCACAGCCTTAAGTCTCCTATTGAATGTTCTTTTACTTTTTCTGTTTATTAAGATAAAGAAAAAAAATCTACACCTCTCGGAATCCCTTCTGAGAACAAAAAATAATGCAGTCTTCTTTAACGAGCTTGCTCATTTAGGTGTAAGATACAGTAAAAACAAAAAGGAAAGGCTAAGGATATTTCTTGAAACTATCAGGGTATTCTCAGACTGTGAACTATCTGGCTTGATTCTTCTTGGCAATTGTAAGAACTTCCACATAAAGGATATCTTTACAACCGCTGAGCTGAAAGAGGATTTAAGAGCGGAGCTTGAAAAATATTTTAAGACTGTTATGGAAAAGGGTTGTCCTTTAAGAATAGAGGCCTCAGAAAGATTCAAAAATCTGCTTCTCTTTCCTGTGTATTCAGGAAACAGGATTATTGGAGAATTATTTCTTATTAATAAAAAGAACGGGATATTCAGCAGGGAGGATGAGGAGAATTTTCTTACCGTTTCTTTTCATGCTACTGATGTTATTGAGGGTCTTGAGCTTTCCTCGAGACTGGACGAGCTAATAAGGTCAGATATGCTTACAGGGCTTGAAAATCACAGGGCCTTTATGGAGAGACTTTCCTTCGAGATTGAGAGGTCGAAAAGATTTGGCAGAGAATTTTCTGTTTTGATAATTGATGTAGATAATTTTGCAAAATTTAATGAAACCTATGGATACGGAAGGGGAGATGAGATGCTAATGAAGATAGGAGGGGTAATAAAGAGGAGCATAAGGTCTACTGATTTTGCTGCCCGATATGGAGGAGAGAGTTTTGCAATAATCCTTCCTGAGACATCCACTGATATTGCCATGATCGTTGCAGAGCGTTCAAGAAATGCCATAAATGCAATCAGGCTGGATAATCCAGCAAGTCCCTCCATAACCATAAGTGCCGGTATATCAACCTTTCCCCATGATGGTCGTGATACTGCGGGTCTTATTGATGCAGCCATGCAGGCAGTATATCTGGCAAAACAGAGGGGCAAAAACAGGACATGTACATACAGAAATTTAAAACAGGAATTTTTGATGAAGGGATGAGATGATCATCCCTTGACTTTTGGAACCATCTTCTGTTTAAACTTATTTAGCAGGTGCCCTAGGGGCTTAATAGGGAATCCTGTGAAAATCAGGAGCGGTCCCGCCGCTGTAACCGGGGACGAAAGCCATAAAGCCACTGTCCCTTTATGGGATGGGAAGGCTGGCAAGTAGGTTGATCCGGGAGCCAGAAGACCTGCCTGCTCGGAGTGAGATTTTCACTCTGTTTCCCGAGGAGGAATTATTTGAGGATGAAGTAAAACGGGTGCAATCCTCAGGGCTGTTGCTCTGAGGATTTTTTATTTTAAGGAGGAAAGGTTGACACAGATAGAAAGAGCAAGGTCAGGAGAGATAACGCCCGAGATGGAGAAGGTTTCCCAGGATGAATGTATTGATGAAATTTTACTTAAAGAATATGTGGCCTCTGGTAAGGTAATCATACCTGCAAATAAAAGAAGAAAGGCAAGAGTTACAGGTATAGGTAAAGGATTGAGGACAAAGGTCAATGTATCCATAGGCACCTCAACTGATATTATTGATATTCCCATGGAGATAGAGAAGGCAAAGATCGCTGAACGCTGTGGCGCTGATACACTGATGGATTTGAGCGTCGGAGGGAATATATCAAAAATAAGAAGGGCCCTAATGGATACAGTAGAGCTACCGATAGGAACAGTGCCTTTATACGAGGCCTTTGCAATGGCTATAGAAAAATATGGTGCTGCCGTCAGGATGCCAGTGGAAGTGCTTTTTGATGTTATAGAAAAACAGTGTGAAGAGGGTGTGGCATTCATGGCAATTCACTGTGGAATAAACAGAAGAACTTTAGAGATGCTGAGAAGACAAAATTATCGTTATGGAGGACTGGTATCAAAGGGTGGTTCATACATGGTTGCCTGGATGGAATATAACAACAAAGAAAATCCCCTTTATGAGTATTTTGATAAAGTGGTGGAGATACTTAAAAAACATGATGTTGTTCTGAGTCTGGGAAATGGATTTCGAGCCGGTGCTGTCCATGATTCAACTGACAGGGTTCAGATTCAGGAATTGATAATTAACTGTGAGCTTGCGGAGGCCGGAAGAGAGATGGGATGCCAGACCATGGTAGAAGGACCTGGACATATTCCAATAAATGAGATAGAGGCAAATATAATCATGCAAAAGAAGATGAGTGGAGAGGCTCCTTTTTATATGCTCGGACCGATCGTCACCGATATTGCACCGGGATATGACCATATTACCTCTGCAATAGGTGCGGCCCTAGCTTCTGCTTACGGAGCTGATTTCATATGTTATGTAACACCTGCAGAGCATCTGGGACTTCCTTTTCCTGAAGATGTTAGGGAAGGTCTTATTGCCGCCCGCATAGCTGCTCATATAGGAGACATGATTAAGCTTAAAAGGATGGAAAGGGATAAACTAATGGCCAAGGCAAGAAGGGATATGAAGTGGGAGGAGCAATTTTTACTTGCCATAGATCCTGAAAGAGCAAGGGAGATAAAGTCAAAGAGAGGACATGTTGATCATGGCTGTACCATGTGCGGAAGGTTCTGTGCAAATGATATTTTAAAGGGAATGTTTCAAAGAGATATGGAGGGCAGTGATAAGAAGTAGTCTATGAACAAAATTATATTCATAACAGGTGGTGCAAAAAGCGGCAAGAGCAATTTTGCTTTGAAGAGGGCATCAGAACTTGATGGAAGAAAGGTTTATATAGCAACAGCAGAGCCCCTCGATGAGGAGATGAAAGAAAGGATTGAAAGACACAAGAAAGAGAGAGGGAGTAATTGGTTTACGGTAGAGGAGCCAGTTAATATTTCTGGTTTGATTAAAGATTTAAGGGAAAAATATGAGGTGCTTCTTATTGACTGTCTTACTCTATGGCTATCAAATATCATGCTCGGCAAAGAAGCTTATATTGAAAGGATTGAAGAATTAATAAGGTTCCTTAAGGCTTTAAAAGATTCAAAACAGGGGCAGCTCACACTTTTTATTGTATCAAATGAAGTGGGTTTGGGAATTGTGCCTGATAATGAGCTTGCAAGGAGATTCAGGGATGAGGCTGGAAGGCTCAATCAGAGGATTGCCGAGATTTCTGACGAAGTATATTTTGTAATTTCAGGTATACCTATAAGGATAAAGGGTTAAGGCTTATGTTTTGGTGCAGAATGGGTATCAATTCATGTAAATATAAGGGCAATCACAGAAATTATCAATGCTCCGAAAAGGCTAATATAGTAAGCTTTCATTTATTCCTCCTCCTTTGGTATTACTATAAATCACGCAAGAAAAATTATTATTGCAATGTAAACCCCAAAGATAGCACTCTCGAAGTCAATAGACTTAGAAAAAATACCACCAATTATAATTACTGTCACGACATATTTAGTAATATCAAAAAGCATCTTACCAGCTTCGTATCTGCTTTTTGTGTATCTAATGATTTCATTGTAAGAATTAATGAAGATCTTTTCAAGCAGGGAGGTTTTTAAAATGTTTCAAGAGACATTGAAGATGATCAAACCTATTGATCCTGAATGGTGCAATATTGCACAAAAGAGGCTTGACAATCTTACAAAACCACCTGGAAGTCTTGGAAGACTTGAGGAGTTTGCAAGAAGGCTTGTGGCAATTTCAGAAGATAGAATGCCTCTGATAAATAAAAAGGCCATCTTTACCTTTGCCGGTGATCACGGAGTTACTGAAGAAGGTGTTTCTGCCTACCCAAAGGAAGTGACTGCCCAGATGGTCTTTAATTTTTTAAGAGGAGGAGCAGGTATAAATGTCCTTGCCAGACATGCTGGTGCAGATGTGATAGTAGTTGATATCGGTGTTGATTACTATTTTAAAGATCTTGAGGGGTTGCTCCAGATGAAGGTCGTTAGGGGGACAAAAAATTTTACTAGAGGACCTGCTATGAGCCGTGAGGAGGCAATCAGATCCCTTGAGGTTGGAATAAAGCTGGCAGAGGCCTATGCAAAAAGAGGATACAGGCTTTTTGGTACAGGAGATATGGGTATAGGTAATACCACTCCATCAAGTGCTATTGCCGCAGTCCTTACCGGAAGACCAGTTGAGGAGGTTACAGGTAGAGGTACGGGCATATCAGATGAAGCATTAAGGAGAAAGATAGAGGTTATTAAAAGGGCAATAGAAATCAATAAACCTGATCAGGCAGACCCTGTTGATGTCCTTTCGAAACTCGGAGGTGCTGAGATCGGCGGTATTGCAGGTTTAATACTTGGTGCAGCAGCAAACAGGATTCCTGTTGTTATAGATGGTTTTATCTCTACAGCCGGTGCGCTAATCGCTTACTGTCTTAAGCCAGAGGTTAAGGATTACATGTTTGCTGCCCATAACTCAGTCGAAAGAGGACACAAAGTAATGCTTGATATGATGGGCTTAAGACCCATACTTGATCTTAATATGAGACTTGGAGAGGGGACAGGTGCTGCCCTTGCGATGCTAATAATAGAGGCGGG
>JAOACK010000042.1:7314-16635 GCA_026417875.1 Thermodesulfovibrionales bacterium
GTCTTAAGATATATAAAGAGATGGCAACCTTTGAGGAAGCTGGGGTATCTAATGAGGTTCAAAATTGAGGATTAAAATATGAAAAGATATTTACTCGCACTTCAGTTTCTGACCATCATTCCTTTGAAGTTAAGGTTTAAGGTCACACCAGTAGAGATAGCAAGGTCTTCTCCGTTTTTTGTTCCAGTAGGACTTTTTCAGGGTATGGTTATACTTTCGGTGCTCGCTCTGTCTGAGTGGGTCTTTCATCAGGACCTTGCTATAGCCATTGCACTTCTCTCTTACATTCTCTTAAACGGTGCCTTTCATCTTGATGGTCTTGCAGACACCTTTGATGCAATAGCTGTTAAGTCCACTGGTGCTCCTCTTGTTGACAGGGAGAAGAGACTTGCTGTTGCAAGGGAGAGTGCCACAGGTGCAATAGGTGTGCTGGCAATGGTCTCTGTTCTCTTTCTTAAGTATCTCTCGCTTAAAAACATCTCTCATCTCATACCGTCCTTATACTATCTCTCCTTTCTCCTAATGCCGGTGGTCTCCAAATGGACAATGAATGTTGCCATGTTTCATGGAAGACCTGCAAGAACCGAAGGGCTGGGTTATCTATTTATGGCGAATTACAGGACAAAGGACTTTCTAATCGCAGGAGCATGGCTTTTATCTATATACAGTCTTATATATGCCCTATTTGGACATTACTTACCTGAAAGGTTCTATATATTCTGTATCTTTGTAACGTTGACTCTCTATTTATTCTCACTTCTCTGGCTTTCTTTTTTAAAGAAGAGACTGGGTGGCCAGACAGGTGATACACTCGGAGCCCTGAATGAGATCAGTGAATTAATATTTCTTCTGCTATTAATCTTATGGTGGAGGTTCAGTATATCATGGTAAAGACACTTTATATTATAAGGCACGGTGTAACCGAAGGTGATGGGATCAAGAGATACAAGGGGAGTATGGATGTACTACTTTCAGAAAGGGGAATAAGACAGATGGAGAGGGTAGCATTCTATCTAAGGAGCGTTATAGCTGAGCAGAATCTGGTGCTATATTCTTCTCCGCTGAAGAGGGCATTGAAAAGTGCTGAGATAATAGGAAAGGAGTTCGGTCTTACACCTGTTGTGATAGAGGAATTAAAGGAGAGAAATTTCGGACTCTGGGAAGGCATGAGTTATGAAGAGATAATGATGACCTATCCTGAGGAATTTGAGGCATGGAGAAGTAACCCACTCAGATACAGTCCGCCAGGAGGTGAAAGCACAATTGAGGTGAGAGATAGGGTAATGAAAGGTCTAAAGAAGATAGAGCAGCATAGCAGGGCATTAGAGCAGCAGTTAAATATGAAAAATAATAATCCAGCCTCCAATGTTTCAGGTATTTCTACCAGCTCAATTATTGTTGCCCATGGTGGTGTAAACAGGGTCATACTCTGTGAGATCCTCGGGATACCTCTTGAGAATATCTTCAGGATTGAACAGGAGCATGCCTGCATTAATGTAATCCAGTTTCACGATGGTTATCCTGTTGTTAAATTATTGAATTTCACATTGAGGGATTAAATATGGCAAAGGCTTTAATGATCCAGGGTACAGGTTCAGGAGCTGGCAAGAGCCTTATAGTTACGGCTCTCTGTAGAATTTTTAATAAGAGGGGGATAAAGGTTGCTCCCTTCAAGGCCCAGAATATGGCATTGAATTCCTTTGTCACAATGGATGGAGGAGAGATCGGAAGGGCGCAGGCACTTCAGGCAGAGGCAGCCAGAACCGAACCATCTGTTGATATGAATCCTGTTCTTCTTAAGGCATCCGGTGAAAAGGGCTGCCAGGTAATTGTTCATGGTAGGGTTTACGGAAATTACGAGGCAAAGAGATATTATTCTCTGAGGGAAGAGCTATGGCCCTCTGTGAAAGAATCCTTAGAAAGGCTGTCTGAAAGATATGAGCTCTTGGTTATAGAAGGTGCTGGAAGCCCTGCCGAGATAAATCTCCTTGAAGCGGATATTGTAAACATGAGAGTGGCCAAATATGCAAAGGCACCTGTATTGCTAGTAGGTGATATAGATAGAGGAGGTGTTTTTGCATCACTCTACGGAACGGTGAAACTTCTTGGGCGTGACGCTAGATATATAAAGGCATTTGTGATTAATAAATTCAGAGGTGACAGGGACATCCTCACCCCTGGACTCAGTCTAATAGAAGAAAAGACCGGCAGACCTGTTATTGGTGTCATTCCTTACCTGAGGGATATAATGTTGCCGGAAGAGGACGGACTGAGCCTTGATAATAAGAGAGTTCAAAATTCAATATACAATGTTCAGGGTACTTCTCAGATTAAGATCGTGGTTCTCAGGCTGCCCTATATTTCAAATTTTACAGATTTTGATCCCCTATTCTATGAGCCTGATGTTGAGCTCCTCTATTCCAGGAACCCTGCTGATATAGAAAATGCTGATATTGTGATAGTTCCAGGAACAAAAAATACAGTCAGAGACCTTATCTTTCTTAAGGAGAATAATCTTGATGAGAGTCTGAAGAGGGCCTTTGAGAAGGGAATTCAGATAATAGGCATCTGCGGTGGATACCAGATGCTTGGAAAAAGAATAGCTGATCCGTCCTGTCTGGAAAGCAGTGTAAGAGAGATAGAAGGGATCGGTCTTCTTGAAATAGAAACAGTATTTCAGGAGCCAAAGTTAACAGCACAGATAGAGGCTGAGGTAAATTCTGAGGCCTTCGGTCTGCTCTCCTCTGCACTTAAAGGTTATGAGATCCATATGGGACGAAGTACAGGTGATACGGGATTATTCAGGATAAAAAGATTTTCCCATCCCCAAAGTCCTGTCCTTGATGGTTCTATGAATGGCAATTGTTGGGGTACCTATATACACGGGATCTTTGATAACGATCACTTCAGGCGGGCCATTATAAATTCAGCAAGAATGAAGAAGGGCCTTGAGCCTTTGAGCTTCACATACAGTTACAGGGAGTTAAAAGAAGGGTTAATAGATTCACTCTCAAAAAGTATTGAAGAACACATTGATATGTCCTTTATATGGAGACTTCTTAAATGATCGATGCCATAAAAGATTGTTTCACTATTGAGGGATGGCAGATAGCACTTGCCTTTCTGATTGATCTCCTTATAGGAGATCCCAGATGGTTGCCCCATCCTGTAAGGATAATGGGTTTTTTTATCCATAGGCTCGAGATTCTCTTAAGAAGATTTTTTAAGGGTGCCGCTTCTGAAAGAATTGGCGGAGTCTTTCTTATGCTAATCATGGTATCCTCCACATTTTTTATCTCGTGCCTGGCTGTATCACTTTTTTACAGGCTGGCTGATGAAGGTGCAATATTAATAGGTGCTGCTACCACTTTTATTTTTGTCCTTGTTATTTCTACGACCATTGCAACCAGAGAACTCATTACTTCGTGTATGAAGGTTATTGATTATCTCAAAGAAGGCAATCTCAAAATGGCAAGGAATTCCCTCAGCATGATTGTTGGCAGGGATACAGAGAATCTTTCAGAAGAGGAGGTCTTAAGGGCGACAATGGAGACCCTTTCAGAAAACCTATCAGATGGAGTGGTTGCACCTCTATTCTATCTTGTCCTCGGAGGTCTTCCTCTTGCCATGACCTACAAGGTAATAAATACAATGGACTCCATGATAGGATATAAAAATGAAAGATACAGATATTTTGGCTGGGCTGCTGCAAGGCTTGATGACATCGTGAATTACATTCCTGCAAGGCTCTCTGCAGCCCTTATTATGATCTCAATATTCTTTGTTGAGACTGCAAAAAGCATTTACAGGATATTCAATAAACTCATCTTTAAGAAATCAGCTCCACTTAGGAGATTTATAATCCTTACAGTATTCATGATCTATGATTTTCTTCTTTTAATAAAGGATTCCCTTCTGGTTGGCTATCTGTTCACAAGGCGCTCCTTTCTTGTAACTCTCATGGACGGGAAAAACCATCCAAGCCCAAACAGTGGTTATCCTGAGGCAGCCCTTTCAGGAGCCCTGGGTATAAGGCTGGGTGGTCCCGCTACCTATGAAGGAGTGGTGGTAAATAAACCCTATATTGGTCTATCTTTAAGGGCATTAGATACAGCAGTGGCAATGGAGGGTATTATACTTGTTACTCTATCAGCTCTGATTGCTGCAATGATAGCTGTGCTGGTGAGGTTATGAGAGGTTTTTTCCATAAGTCTGACTCTAGATGTAACTATGAATTCCTACACGGAGGAGACATATACAGTCTTTTAATGGAGGGATTCAGGTATGAGGATATTATTGACTTCAGTGCATCAGTAAATCCCCTTGGGCCTCCTGACTCAGTTATGAATGCCCTTAGGGATAATCCGGTAATACTCAGGCATTATCCTGACCCCTGTTCATGGGAATTAAGAAGGGCAATAGCTGATGAGCATAATATTGAGCCTGATAGAGTGATTACAGGTAATGGAAGCACAGAATTGATTTATCTCCTCGTAAGGTCATTAAGACCTAAAAGAGCCCTCATTCCTGCTCCAACCTTTTCTGAATACGAAAGGGCATGCAGGATTTATGGATCAGAGGTGGAGATTTACCACTTATATGAAGAAGATAAATTTGATATAGATCCTGATAAATTTATCTCATCACTCATCACCAGTTATTCATCTCGTTCTTTTAACATGGTATTCCTCTGTAATCCCAATAATCCTACAGGCCGATTGATGAAAAGGGAAGATGTAATTAAGATTGCAGAGGCTGTAAGAGACCTGAAATGTTATCTTGTTGTTGATGAGGCATTCATGGATTTTGTCCCTGAAGAGAGCATTATAAACATGGTGAAGGAAAATCCCTATCTTATTGTCCTCAGATCCATGACAAAGTTTTATGGTCTTGCAGGGCTCAGACTGGGTTATGGAGTTTTTGATAAAGACCTCGCAGAAGAACTCCTTTATTACAAAGAGCCCTGGACAGTTAATGGCCCTGCCCAGATAGCTGGAATTACATCACTTAATGATAAAGCTTTCAGATTATTAACTCTACAGGTGACAGAAGAGTGGAAGAAAGACATGGAGAGTCTTTTTGAGGAAAGGGGAATCTACTATATTCCTTCTGCAGCTAATTTTTATATCTTTAAAGCTCCTGAAAGAACAGCTGAGATCCTCAGAAAAAAGGGGATACTAATAAGAGACTGTTCAAATTTCAGAGGTCTTAAAAAAATTAATGGATATGCCTGGTTCAGGGTTTCTGTGAGGAATCCTGAGGAAAACAGAAGATTAATGGAGGCCTTAAAATATGCACTCTAAATTTCTTCTGGCCGGCACTCACAGTGGTTCAGGAAAGACAACCCTCACGATAGGTATTCTTGGAGCATTGCTTGAGAGGGGAATTAAGGTCCAGTCATTTAAGGCAGGTCCTGATTTTATAGATACCGGACTTCACGGTATAGTAACTGGAAGCCTATCAGTAAACCTTGACCTCTGGATGATGGGTGATGACTATGTTAAAGGAATATTCAATAAATACAGTGAAGGAATGGATGCAGTTATTATTGAAGGTGTTATGGGGCTTTTTGATGGAACTCCATCAGCAGCTGATCTTGCGAGATTCCTGAAGGTGCCGGTTATTCTAATCATAGATGCCTATGGCATGGCAGAAAGCATCCGTCCTGTTGTGAGAGGCTATATGGAGGAAGCAATGGATAAGGGTATAAGGATATCGGGGTTGATATTCAACAGGACTGGAGGAATAGAACATTATAAAAGACTCAGGGAATCGATCAGGGATCTGAATATAGAGGTCTTTGGTCATCTTCCAAGAAACAGGAATTTCCAGATTCCTTCAAGACATCTGGGATTATACAGGGCAGAGGAATCTCCCCTTTCTGAAGATGCAATAGGAGAACTGAAAAAAATGGTGAATGAGTTCATAGAAATTGATTCACTGCTTAAGAAGACAAAGGTCAAGGAGTATATTCCTTCTTTTCAATCAGAAAGGGATAAAAAGATAACTGTTGGTATTGCCCGGGATGAGGCCTTCAGCTTTTATTACAGGGATGTTCTTGATGGATTAAGGGAACAGGGAGCTGAGATTATCGAGTTCAGTCCATTAAATCATGAAGCAATACCAGATAACCTGGATTTTATTTACATAGGTGGTGGCTATCCGGAGCTCTATGCTGAGAGGCTTTCCAGAAATCATTCAATGAAGGAATCCATAAGAAAATGGATCCAAGATGGTCTTCCCCTTTATGCTGAATGCGGAGGACTCATGTACCTATCAAGGGGTATTTACATCGATAATCTATTCTATCCAATGACCGGTGCCCTACCCTTTACAGTGAGGATGATGAAGAGGCCTGTACTCGGATACAGATATGTTGAACTCATAAATACAGGAATCCAGTGCCGAGGACATGAATTCCATTATTCAATGATAGAGGGAGGAGATGAAGGAGTTGAGAAGATTTTCAGAGTTTTTTCAAAAGATGGAATATATCTGAAGGAAGAAGGTTATCTTTTTAAAAAGACGCTTTCAACATATATTCATCTTCACAACATAGATAGAATCATTAAATGGCTTACGGAGGGTTCATGGACAAAATAATACTCGTTGGTCACGGAAGTCCTGAGGATGGAGCAAACAATCTCCATGAGATGGCCCTGCTTCTTCATAGTCTCATTCATCCGGTTTGCATAAGGGAATGTGTGAAGATAGCTTATCTTCAGTTTGGAAGTCCTGATATCATGGAGGCCATAGAGGAATCAGTCCATTCAGGAGCAAAAAGGATCATAATTCATCCCTTTTTTCTCTCAAAGGGAGTGCATGTGAAAAGGGATATACCAGAGATAATAGAAAGGGCAAGGTCTTCATATCCAGATCGTGAGTTTTTCTATACCGAGCCCCTGGGATTCAATGAATGGACTGCGAGACTGGTATTCGAAAGGATAAAGGATTTCCTTAAACAGCCTTCTTATGGAGAATGGATAGAAAAAACAAGCCTTGAGCAGATATCAGAGGAATTTGGTCTAAAGGACGATTCTTTAGAAACAGAGGTAATAAAAAGGGTGATTCATGCAACTGCTGACCCTGAATTCAGAGATACACTCCTCTTTCATCCAGAGGCTATAAGGACAGGAATAAGGGCAATAAAGTCAGGCAAGGACATATTAGTAGATGTTGAGATGGTAAAAGCAGGTATTAATAAGAGGGGGCTTGAGCCTTTTGGTGGAAAAGTGATCTGTAATATAAATAATGAAGATGTTGTAAGACTTTCAAAAGAGACAGGAAGAACTCGTGCGGAGACAGCCATAGAGATGGCATTAAAGGAAAACAGCAATATCGGTATCATAGCCATCGGAAATGCTCCAACAGCGCTTCTTAAGGTTATAGAGATTTTTAATAATCCATCGCCCATCACATATAATCAATCGCTCGTTATCGGTGTTCCTGTTGGATTTGTAAATGCACTGGAGTCAAAGGTATTACTTTCCTCACAGAAATTTCCATTTATAACAAACATCAGCAGAAAAGGTGGCTCGTCTGTGGCTGCTTCCATAGTGAATGCCTTAATAAAAATAACACAGGAGGTGAGTTCATGAAAACAAAGAATCAATTACAGAGGAAAGGAAAAATAAAGTTTAAAAGGAGAAAAACATATTTTTCTATCTTAGGTCTCTTTACTCTATTCTTTGTTCTATCTTCTAACAGAAATGCTTTTGCCATGCATATATCAGAGGGTATACTGCCTTTAAACTGGGCAGTCCTCTGGTGGATCGTTGCATTACCCTTTATTGCATGGGGATTGTATGAACTTAAAAGAAGGTCCTCAACTGAACTTTCCTTTAAACCCCTTGCAGGACTCATGGCTGCTGTTGTATTCCTTATATCATGTATGCCCGTTCCTGTTCCAACTGCAGGAACCTGTTCCCATCCTGCTGGTACCGGGATATCAGGAATTCTCGTTGGTCCTGCTGTAAGTATCCTTATATCAGCTGTTGCCCTTCTTATTCAGGCACTCTTTCTTGCCCATGGTGGTTTAAGTACCCTGGGAGCCAATATTGTGTCGATGGGTGTCATGGGTTCCTTTGCGGGTTATCTTACATTCAGGGTCTTGAGAAGATTTAACATCACTATGGCGGTCTCAGGATTTATGGCTGGATTATTTGCAGACTGGGCAACATACATAACCACATCTATTGAACTGGCATCGGGAATAAGAGGTGATGCTCCCTTTACGCCCCTTTTCTTGAAGATACTTGTAGCCTTTATACCCACCCAGTTGCCACTTGGTATTCTTGAGGGTGCAATGACATCAGGCATGGTTGTTCTCCTTTATAAAAAGAGGCCTGATCTTCTTGTGAAGATGAAGATTATAAAGGCAGAGGAGGTGAAAGCATGAATATACATGATGTTAGGTCAAGGATTCAGAATTATGGCAGGATTGTTTTATTACTTTTTTTGATCATTGCCTTTAATCTATCAATTGTCACTGCCTCTGAGAAATGGTCTGGTGTGGACGAATCTGTTATTGAAAGGTTTGCCAAAGAACATGGCAGAGAGGCAGGAGATCCATTAATAAACACAGATCAGGGAGACCTCCTCCTTTTTGTCTTTCTCATTGCTGGTGCAGTTGGTGGATTTTTTGCAGGATATTACTGGATGGTATTGAGTGAAGAAAGGGGGCCACAGTCCAGATAGGGGAAAGGATGGTTATCTTTTTGAATAATCATTTTAAACAGGATTCTTAATTTATGGAACTATTTTCTGAGTATTTCAATAAAGAGCATTTTCTTGCAAGAGTCGATGCAAGGATAAAGATCTTTGTGAGCCTTGCTGTTATGATTATGGTTCTGAGTTACAGGGGCTTTATGCTGCCATTGTTTGTACTCTCTTTATGCCTCCTGCTCTCTATCTGGATGAAGATACCGGTGAAGACCCTTATGTTAAGGTTTTCAGAGCCTCTCTTTATTGCCTTCATAATTATGATCGTGAAATTGTTCTCGGGAAAGGTTATTCTTTTTTCCATAAATATTATGGATGTGAATATTTCAGGGTACAAAGATGGATTCATAGATGGGCTCATTATTGCACTTAGAATCCTGGGAGCTGTCTCTGTATTATCTGTTACGGGATTTTCTACACCTTTTACAGAATTCATTGCAGGGCTTTCCTGGCTGAGGGTGCCAAAGGGTATCATAGAAATCCTTATGTTTGCCTATAGATATATCTTTGTGCTCCTTGAGGATGCAATGGTAATTTACAATGCCCAGAAAAACCGTCTGGGATACACAAATATAAGGCGAGGGCTAAGTTCCTTTGGCA
>JAOACK010000043.1 GCA_026417875.1 Thermodesulfovibrionales bacterium
GTGCACCTGGTGCCCTTATTCCACCACAGGCATTTGGCTGGCCTGTGAAACTGAAGGAATGTCTACCAGGTTTAACAGCCTTTCCAGTGATCAGATGAAGCATATGAAGCGTTGCATTAACCCATGTTCCCTGAAGTTTTTGATTAACACCCATACACCAGGCAGAAAGTGTATAACCCTCTGCAAACCACCTTGCCGCAAGCCTTATTGCTTCAGAACCACTGAGTTTCCTCCATGTCTTAGTCTGTCTGTCATAAAGAAGAGGCGATTCACCTTCAAAAATAATATCCGATATCTTCTCCGGTTTATAATCTTCAAGAAATTTAAGAAATATAGCAAATCCCCTGTAAAGGTCTTTTATTATCTCTTCCTCTGAATTATATTTCTTTTTCGGGTCAGGATAAACCCTTCTTGGAGTATTTGTATATGTGAGGTCCCAGGCATCTCCCCTTGTACCACCATAAAAGGTCTTGACCCATATCTTTTTTACATCTTCATGTATTCCAAAGCTAACATGTCTTTCAATAAATTTTCTATCAAGATACTTCCATTTTGCATTAACAGTGCCCTTCTCAATATCATATCTTGCCTCATCAAGCTCATGGGTAATTACATAGGCAATAGAATTCAATAAAGCCATGTCTCTACCACTTGCAAATGGAAGCCAGAGATCTGCTATTGTGCCCGAACGGGTCTTTCTTGGATCAGCAAGGATAATCTTTATTCTGTCAGGAAACTTCTGTTTTAATGAAGCAATCCTGTTGAATATTATTGGATGTGCCTCTGCAGTATTGTTACCGATTAGAAAGAATGTATCAGCATGTTTGCCATAATCAGGATCAGGAACATCTATATCATCAAGGCAACCATAAGGCTCATCTTTACCAAAGGTATAGAGATATCCGACAACAGCAGAAGCCATGCACATCCTTGGCTGTCCTTCTATAGAATTATTCGCAAGAAGCCCACCACCCTTGAATACTTTATTCATTATATGGGTTTCTTCTGTTCCTAGCTGACCGCTTCCATAATAGGCTACGCTGAACCTGCCAAACTCTTTAAGTGCTCTTTCAACTGCACTGGCAACAAACTCTATTGTCTCTTCCCATGATATTTCAACAAAATTTTCCTTAAGATCAATCTCTGACGGCTTGAGTCCCTTTGGATCCTTTGTTGTTCTGCCATAAACTACCCGTGGAGAATTATTCATATCTGGCTTTCCTGTCTTTGGATTGATCCATTCCTTTCTGATTAGTGCACCTTTTGGCCTTTCTCTGTAAGAGATTGCCTTATGAAGATAAAATCCCTTTGTGCATAGCACACCCCTGTTAACAGGACTCCTGAGGTCACCTTTCAGCGCAAGGACCTTTATCACCTTTCCACTATCATCAACCTCGCAGTCCGCAACTATGGTGCAGCCAACAGCACAGAATCTGCACTGACCAACAGGTATTGTCTTCATCGGGAAGGGAGCTGCAAAAACCTTTAAAGGACTCTCAATACCTGCTGCAGAGGCAGCAGCTATAATGGCAGTTGTTTTTAGAAAATCCCTTCTTGAGAGTTTCATATTCAACCTCCTATTTTGAAGGTTTTATTATATAACTTGCTGCACCGGTCCTGTCGCCTGCGGGTGAATAGTCTCCATTTGATGCCACTGCCATTACTGTAATAGTCACCTCATCCTTTCTGGAAGGAGCACGCCACTGGAAATTCCATTTTCTTAATTCACTTCCTTCCTGTGTATGGGTTAAAAATCCATTTATGAGCTGGGTATTTTTCTTATCCTTAATTATTAATTTCCCTGCAGATACCTCAAGACTGAATCCACCTCTGCTGTCGCTAATGCTTTCAAGGTCTGAATTTATAGTTACGGTCATTGTGTAGGTCTTGTTGGGGACATAAGATATCGGGACACCTTCAATCTTTACCATGTCTGAAATAATTTCACCCTCATGACATGTCAGACATTCCATAGTCGGAGCACTATTTCTGTGACCCAGGATAAGGTTTACATATAATAAAAAAAATAAATTCATTACCATGAAAGATATTAATAATCTTTTAAACTTCATCTGTGCCTCCAGACAAAAAAAGCGGGGCATTAGCCCCGCCCTCTCATTTAGCAGCTTTCAGTTTATCATCAATTGCCTTCTCAAGGAACTTCACACCGTCAATAGAGGTCTGTATGGATTCAAGGAGGGAGGCCTTTGCCTGATCGGGGTTGTGGAAACCATCAGAATTCTCTGCTGTCCACCACTCCCATTTTGTATGAGCCTTTGTGTGGAACTTTCTTGCCTCTATGAGAACATCTTCAGGTACTCCAACAGATTTTGCAAGCTGATAGGTCTTTACGAATTCAGCAAGCCAGAATTCTGCCTTTCTCATCTTTCCCCTTATATAGTTCTGGATTGCATCTATCTGGTATTCAGCCTCTTTCTCTGTCCAGTAAGGATGACACTTAAGACAGGTATCTTTCTTCATGTATTTTGCACTTCTCTGTCCATGCCATGTGTAGGTCTTCTTACCATCCTTTGTCTTTACCTTTGGCATATGGCAGTCCTTACATTCCACACCGGCACGCTCATGCCTGCTGCCCCAGTAGACCTCTGTTTCAGGATGCTGAATCTTTGAGACAAGTGCACCAGTGACCTCATTACGAAAATCCCTGTATCCCTGTTTCTCCACCCAGGCATCATAATCAAAGACATTTCTCCACTGGAATTCATTTGTCCTTCTATCAGCCATGCCAATAGTTTCGCCTGTCCTGATATCAATTACAGGATTACAATTGTATTCAACATGGCACTGGGCACACATAAGATTAGAATCTGCTTTATTAAGAGTGCCTATTGCTCTGAAGTCCCTGAACATAACCTTTGTCATCGTAATCTTCTTACTCTTTTCTTTATCATAAGGATATGTTCCTTCTGCCCTGTCAACAACTGCATTGATGAGGGCATCCCTTACAACTCGTGGACCTGCAGAATGAGGATCATGGCACATAAAGCAGTTAGCAGGATGATGCAGATCTCTTGCAAACTCCACAACCTTTGATGTCCTGTCCCACCTTGCCTTCGGATGTTTGTCACCCATGTAAGCCCATTTCAATATATGGTCCTGAGTCTTACAGCTCAGACATACTGGATTGGCAGCTGTGGCAGCAGTCCTTGGAGTATAGGGAGGGAATATCTTCTGGTCAGAGCTTGCAGGATCCATGTCCTTTAAAACCTCCCAGGCAGATTTTTCAGCAAGCTTTCCATCATTGACCTTTATCCAGTCCTTTGGCTGGAATCTTCCTCCATATGCCCTGTCAACAAGAAGATGATCAACAAGGGAAAACACATGGCTTCTTGGCTCAGCATGCTCTCTTGTAAAACCATGGGGTCTCATTATTGTGTCAAAAAGCGGTGACCTGCTTGTTGCTGTTGCCTTCTCTACCTTGGGCTTTGACTCGAGATTTACAGCAACAAAGGATTCGTACTGCTCCCTATGGCACTTACCGCAGGTAGCATGGTCAAGCCTTGTGATAGGTTTTGCCTCTGGTCCTTCCTTTAAATGTTTTTCAAGTCCCTCATGGCAGTTTACGCAGTTTACCTTTACATGTTTTCCCTTTGAATGAAAATCCTTGATCTCTTGATGGCAGCCATAACAGGTCTCAACATTTACGGGTTTTATAACCGCTTTTTGCGCGCCAGCTCCTGTTACAAAGTATAGAATCACGAGACAGGATATTACAGATATAATTATCAGCACAAAGCCTCTTTTCATATAACCTCCCCTTTGATATTTATATTAATGCCCGAAGGGCATTCTGTTAAATCTTATCACGAAATAAAGTAAAGTTAGGGTAAAGAGGTGTTAATTTTCTGTTAATTTTATAAAAGCTTGTTTGACAAATATATTTAAAATGAGTTATCTGTGGTATATGGGAACTAATATACTTATTAACATCAAAAATAAGATTGTTTCTGAATTGTTAAATAAATTTATTTCAGGCATCTGCCCTGAGTACAGGATATGCAATCCTGAAAACAGGGATGATCCGGATCTTGTAATTGTTGACCCCGAAACAGTAAAGGATGATATGAAATCCCGCTTCAGTAATACAAAGGTACTGCTTCTTGATTTCGGTACAGATGAAAAAAATCTCATTGATATCTTTCTCCTCTATAAAATTGATGGTATTATCTCTGCAAATACGGACCTTGATCTCTTTAAAAAGGCACTCAGGGTAGTCTGCGAGGACCAGATATGGATTGAAAATAAGTATATAAAACTCATGAAAGAAACAGGGCTTTTATTAAAAAGTAACAGACCTGGTTATATAAGCAGGAGAGAAGCAGAGATACTGCAACTTCTTAAAGAAGGGCTATCTAATAAAGAAATAGCAGCAAAACTTTCCTTAAGTGATCAGACAGTGAAAACCCATCTGAGCAGGATATTTAAAAAATTCAATGTTTCCAGCCGCTCACAGTTAATTACTAATCTCTTAAAGGATAAACTAATCTAAAAGAATTAACCCAAAGGTTTACATTTTTTCCATAATATGTCTAATTGAAATTGTCATCAGTGTCTTCTAAATTGTAATTATAAAAATGCTCTTTTAAATTCTGAAAGAAACCTGCATTCTGATGCATAAATACAAGGCGTAGCTTAAAGATTTAATAAACCTCTAAAAGCCTTTGAAAGGAGGCAAGGATGAACAAAAAATACAATAATAAAAGCATAAAGATACTTGTAACTATAATGCTTTTCGTTGCTCTTATATTTCTAAAGATAAATATTCAGACAGCTTATGCCTACAATGCCGGCTCAAGCCCTTCAGCTAATGAAGTTCATCAATGGATTACCGTGAAAGCAATAGATTATTTATTGAGCAGGCAGGATAACATTTCATGGATGTATCGAGAGATTCTATATACCTATCGTGATTCTGTATTAGAAGGTATCTGGAGGGCAGATCATACAGGCAGCACCATCTGTAAATGGGATGCAGAGCTATTAGGTCATGAGTGGCACGAGGCCTTTGATTGTGACACACTNCATCATTACTTTCAGACAGGTCCTATTGAAACAGGTCTTTTTGGGTATGAATGGGTCAATATCGCCTATTCTGGAAACCTTACAGCTCAGCAATATGCAGCCGGCTTATTTGATACAGCCAGAAGATTCTGGCCTGGTGGCTCCGTTCCAATTCTGGGAGCGCTGGAATATGTTAATGCAGGAGCTACTCTGTGTCCCGATATACCACTTCTTGAATGCAGTACAACAGGCAGTCTCATGGGTACTTACAAAGGGGGAATGCCGCAGTGTCAGCGCTACTATTCAGATTATTTAAGGAGCATATATACGACAAAACCTCATCCAGATGATATTCTTTACTGCCTGAATTATTCCTGTGGTATAAATATTTCGGATTGTTATGGCGGATTTTACTGTGGATTTACTGAGGGTGACTTAAAGGATCTGGGTTGTTATAGCGGCTTTATGAATTGTCTGAAACAAAAAGCACAGGGCAGGGCAAACCTTGAAGCCCTTAATTACTGCCCAACCTGGCCAGTAAGATACAATAATCAGAGAATCAGCGGCGATGAAAATGTCAGCGATGCCTTATTCTATCTTGGCTGGATACTCCATCTCATTCAGGATCTAACCGTACCCTATCATATTTCAAATGATGCAACTGCTGACCACCGTTCTTGGGAGGATTCTATAAGTAATGCCATAAAAAATCCGAGCAACTATGATTTTATTCATCTTCCGCTGTTACCTGGTGCCTCTTACCGCCATAGTACAAGAACTGCAGTGGGTGATTTTTATGGCCGCATAAGTGAACCCATGTCATCTATTGCTCTTGAGATTGGCAGTTTAACTTCCACCTTTGCTTCATCAATGTCAGGAAATGGCCTTAAAGAGATCCTCCTTGACACAGCAATAAAATCATCAGCAGCTCTGATAGAAAAGTACTTCAGAGAAATTACACCACTTGATGATGCCTTTGAGAATAATGATAGCAGACCGGCTGCGGGCTGGCTTTCTCTTCGAAAATTTAATATTTTAGGCGGAGGGTATGTATATAAAGGTGATTACTCTTCTTTGACCCTTTATCCCGGAGATCCAGATTGTTACAGTATACGGCTACCTGAAAATTTCATGGATTTATTAATTGATTTATATTTTGTAAAAATTACCGGTAACGAAGGGGTATGGCTGAACTTCTATAAGGGAGAGACTTCACTTCAGGGATATTCCCTACGCAGTATCCCCGGCGGAATACATGTAGAGGCAAAGGAACTTACCGAAGATGATTATACCTTCTGTATTGGGTCTCAGAAAAATTATCCTTTTAATTATTCACTTCAAATCACGGCAATACCGAATATATATTTACAAAACAATCCCAAAATTTATGTAATACCTAATACAATAAATCTGACTTCTGCAAATGATAAAAGGGAATTAACAATTTATAACAGGGGTGGCACTGCTTTATATGTTTACGGATTGACTACAGGTCTGGATTTAGAGGGAAAAGGACCGGTTTTTGTGATAGATTTCAATTATGGTTCTGAGCCCTGTGGCAATATCCCGATAACTATTCCTTCACTGAACGCCTGTACAGTGGGTGTGGCCGTAAATGCAGAGTTTTTAAAAATTATAGCTGTAAATTATCATGATAATCTAATTATTGATTCAAACGATGAAGATCTGAATATAGAACTCGGACTGGTATATGGACCGCTTATAGGAGATTTCGGAACAATCTATGCACCTTTCTTCAGACCCGATCTTCCATACATATTTATTCCGGAAACAAGAATTGATTTCGGAGATATACTTGTAGGCGGTGAAATAACGCTGGGAATAAATATCTTCAATACGGGTGGAAAGGACCTCACCATAAACAGGGTCTATCTGCAGGGAGTTTCCAAGTCAGAACCAGAATATTTTCATTATAATTTTTATTCACAAAATAATAAAGATCCTTTATCAGTTCAGCCCGGTGGCGTTGTTACTGTTTATATTACATTTAATCCTAACGAACTTGGTTCCCATTCAGCCAATCTAATAATCGAATCAAATGATCCAGAACAGCCTCAGATTATTATCACGCTTGCTGGAAGGGGTTTTGAATTAATCCCGGGTGATTTTGATCGTGACATGGATGTTGACAGGGATGATATGAACATACTTATCTCCTTCTTTGACGAATCAGTTAAAAATGGTGCTCTCACCGGCTCCGGACCGGGCAAATCTGCTGGAAACAGGCTGAAGGCTCTGAGAAACATGCTCGTCAAATCAGGTCAGCTTATAGAGGCTGGTGATATATCCGGTGCCTGTGCGCAGTTCATGGATGCCTACAGAAGAACAGACGGACAGCCAGTGCCACCAGATTTTGTTACAGGTCAGGCAGCTCCAAATCTTTCAAAAATGATTCAGCGAATCATGGAAGGTCTCTGTAAATAAAAAGGCATTTGCCTTCACAAAAAAGAAGGCAGTTGATATTCAAGGAGGCAATTATGAAAAGATTGGTATTGATTATACTTGGTTTAAATTTTCTATTCATCTCAAGTTCCAGTGCCTTCAATCCTGGAACGCATATTTATATAGCTGAAAAGGTTTTTCAGATCCAGGATAATGACCTTTATTATGGAAGCATCGCACCCGATATAGCAATTTATGCTGATCCTGAAAAATGGCCTTTTTCATTTGAGGATACCCATTATTTCTATATTGACCTCAGGCCATATGCTGTTAATTATACTCAGAGAATATTTGCCCTTGGCTGGCTGAGCCATAATGAAGTCTCTGGAGCTGACTATTATGCCCACAGAATAAATCCCCTTGGAAACAATATATGTGTTACAAACGGATACTATCAGGGATATGTAATAGAGAAGGCCTGTAAGCTAAGAGAAATTACAGGTATTGATCCAGAATTTGCTCACATGATAATAGAATCAGCTATAGACCTTCTGCTCCGTAACAGAGATGATAGAAGACTGGGAGAAAAATTGCTCTACAGTAATCTCTTTCGTTCTGCAGGTGATTTAAATCTTCTGATAAAAGTATTTGTCTGGAAAGTAAAAAGGACAGATTTACTCACCCTTGCCACCGCAGAGCTGACATTCAGAAATCTTGTAAACAGATATGCAATTGCACTTACACTTCCTGATCCTTACAACAAAAAAGCCCTTGCAGCATTGGGCTCCCAGTTAGCCCTTGAGATGTTCGGCGTAGAGGTCACAGAGGAAGACGCTTTAAATCTGCTTGAAATCGCTGTCTCGCTCTGTGAAAGAGATTATAAGAATGCAGTTGATATTACAATCAGAGAGATAAAAAAAGGCTTTAACTTTTCAAAATAGATTAAACCTTCTCAACCCAGTATGGACTTTTTAAGTCCTCAAAGGCTGAGAGAGCAGCAAGTGATCCCTGTGAAACTGCTACTACTATCTGCTTTACGCCACCTGTGATATCTCCTGCTGCATACACATAGGGCATGGATGTCCTCATATGAGAATCCACCACTATATATCCCTGTTCATCGAGTTTAAGGCCTAGCATGTTTGCCACCCTGTTGCTAGGCTCATAGCCAATGGCTATGAATACGCCATCAATAGGCATCTCCCTTATTGAGCCATCTTTATTGTTTTTTATCTTTACTGCCTTAACAATCTTATCACCAGTTATCTCAATGACCTCTGAATTCCAGAGGACCTTTATCCCTTCTTTTATCAAGCTCTCCTGAAGCCTCATTTCAGCCCTGAACTGATCACGTCTGTGCACAACAGTCACATCTGCTCCGAGAGACTTGAGATAAAGGGCATAGGTGAGGGCTGTGTTTCCGCCGCCAACAACTATGACCTTCTTTCCATCCTTGAATAAATAACCATCACACTCTGCGCAGTAACTCACTCCTCTTCCATAAAATCTCTTTTCTCCAGGGACATCGAGCCTCTTATTTGATGCACCTGTGGCAATGATTATTGCCCTTGCAATATATACTGCCCTGTTTGTCTTAACATGGAATTCATGGTCAACCTTATGTATATCCTTCACATCCTCACCGATGTGTATCTCTGTATACTGCGCAGCATGTTGAATGAGGAGCTCAACAAGGGTCTTGCCGGGAATCCTTGCAAATCCAGGATAGTTCTCAACAACAGGTGTTATTGCTACCTGTCCACCAGGGGTTGTCCTCTCAAGGACAACAGTCTTCAGGCCTGCCCTCTCTGCGTAAATAGCAGCAGTCAGTCCTGCAGGCCCACCACCAATGATAACAATATCTTTTCTTACAGGTTCTGAAGGAACCTCTGTATATTCAAACCTTATTCCCTCCCGGGGTGCTTCTGGATTGAGAAGGGAATTTATAAAATCATCCTCTGATTCAACACCAGGTGCTGTGAGGATATCATTTATATAGGTCTGGGGCACAGAGACTATTCCGAGCTCAAGGGCAAGATCTTTGTTCTCATATATCTCTATAACCTCCACACTCACTAATTCTTTCCTGAAAATGGCAGCAGAAACAGCATAGCTAACCTGCTGCGGACAGTAAGGACAGAGAGGGCTTACATAGACCTTTACATCCCTTTTTTCCTTGAGCTTCATTAGTTTCTTAAGGGATTTTTCAGAAAGCACTGTTGTTCCTGTGGATGCCATGATTATGGTCATGATAAGGGAGCGGCCCTCTTCTCCAACCGGTGCACCAGTGAAACGGATATTATATTTATCCGGTGCTATAAGGAGGGTTGGTGACCTAAGGACATTCCTCTCTTTTGATTTCTCATCTCCTATAGAATAAAAGGCTGGTTTTATCTTTGGAGATAATTCTCCAAGGACTGTTAGTAGCTCCTTTGCAGCCCTGTTAAAGGCATCATTAACACCCTCTTTTGTAAAAAGCTCAATGACAACCTCATCCCTGAGGTCTCTGAAGGCATCTCTCAATACATTCTTTATATCCTCTGTAATTAGCTCTTTTTCTGCCATGTGAATGATTAGAGGAATAATTTCTCAGGCTCTATTTTAAAACTACAGTATTCCCTGAGCTCTATCTCAAAGCTACCGGTATCACTGTCAAAGACCTTATCGTATTTATCTTCTCCCAGTCACCTTCCCATCTTCTGTAGTCTTCTAAAGTATATCTCGGTACATATTCTTCAGCAAGGGACATTTTTAAAACTCCTTAAAAAGCTTACACCAATGTTATTTCTTAGGTCAATAATGAATTTTATGAAGGATTATGAAAAGACCTGCAAATTCAGTTATAATAGGCTATGGAAAAGCTGGGCCTCATAACAGGGCTATTTAATCTAGCCTTTATTCTTAACCTGCCCTCAGGATTTCTTAGAGGAGGGGCAAAAAGGTTCTCTCCCAGATGGTTCATCTTCATCCATCTACCCATACCTTTTATAGCCCTTGCAAGGATATTCTCTCACATAGAGGTTCTCTACATACCCCTTTTTCTGCTGTCATCAATTCTTGGACAGATAATAGGAAATAAAATCAGGTTTGAGGTGTAATAATGAAATGGCTTGAAGAGGCTGACAAAAAAATCAGAGCCGGAGAAATCCTTCTTAAGGAAAACCATTATGACAGCTCCTGCCTAATGAGCTATCTGGCAGCCCATATCTCTCTTTACCAGCTAATTGAAGAGAAGGAACAGCTATTCTCCAATCCCTCACTGGTATATATCCTTAAGAAATTCTCTGAAGCTCCTTCGGAGATACTCCATTCAGCAAAGGTCCTCGAAACCTACAGTCTTCCATTGAGAATGCCCTCTTCTATTCCAGAGGGAGTCCCGTCTGAATATATTGACAAGACAATGGCAGAGGAGGCACTCAGGCATGCAAAGACCATCATGGAATTCGTTAAAAGAGAAATGGGGTAATCTGTTTTTCTTTGATGGTCTGAGTCTTTTTCTCAGCAGAATTCATGAAGAAAGGACAAAGGCCATTGCTGGAGTTATACTCTTTGACCCTTATGAAAGACCTTTACCTCCAAATTATCCTCCCCTTTATGTGTTAGTAATCTACAAAGATGAAATAGATTTTCTTAAGAATAATCTTAAACTAAGGAATCTTGACCACGATGGCATTATAGAACCCATCGGTTATGGAATAGAGACCTTTAAGAAAATGATAAGAAAAAACAATCCTCTTGCAAAGGCATCTCTTATAAATGGAATAGTTCTTTATGAGCTTAACTCAGGACTCAGGGAACTGGAAATCCTTTGATTATTTTTCTATATAACCTTCAATAAGAATATCTTCCTCAAGACGCCTTATCTTTATATCCTTCAACCTCCATGGATTCTCAAGACCTGTAGATATTCCTCCTACAGGAGTGAGAGAATCTTTACCACCTATTATCTTCGGAGCAATGAAAAATAAGACCTTATCAACTATCTCATCCTTTAGGGCATAATAATTAAGGGATGAACCACCTTCTATTAACACAGAGGTGATACCTTTCTGATACAGCCTCTTAAGGGCATCTTTAAGGTTGAGCCTTTCAGATTCAAAATACTCAATCGAAACACCCTGGGGTAAAGGAGGGTGGTCTGTCCTTTTTGTAAATATTATTGTAGCTGGCGGGGTATTCATAACCCTTGCGTTAAGAGGAGTCTCAAAATCAGGGTCTATAACAACCCTTACAGGATTCTTTCCCTTAACATATCTCACCGTGAGCTCAGGATCGTCAGCCTTAACTGTACCGATTGCTGTGAGAACAGCATCTACTGAACTTCTTAATCTATGAACATATCTTCTGGAGCTAAGAGAGGTAATCCATTTTGATTCACCCTTTTCAGTTGCGATCTTTCCATCAAGTGTCATTGCAATTTTTAAAATAACAAAGGGTAAGCCTGTAGTTATGTGTTTTATATAAAACTCATTAAGCCGCCTTGCCTCCTCCTCAAGAACCCCTGTTTTGACCTCTATACCTGCCTTTCTTAAAAGTTCAACACCCCTTCCCGATACCTTTGGGTTTGGATCAATCATACCGATAACAACCCTTTTTATTCCTGCCTTAATAATAGCCTGTGCACAGGGCGGGGTTCTCTTGTCAAGATGGCAGCACGGTTCAAGATTCACATAAAGGGTAGCTCCTTTTGCTTTTGAGCCTGCCCTCTCAAGTGCCACTGCCTCTGCATGGGGAAGCCCTGGTCTTTCATGATAGCCTTCAGCAATAATCCTGCCTGACCTTACAACCACTGCACCCACAAGGGGATTTGGTGAGGTCATACCGAGTGCTTTCCTTGCAAGCCTTAAAGCCCTCTTCATATAAAAGATATCTGAGGACATGAAAGATTTTAATCCAATCTATATTATCTCTTCAAGAAGTAAAAATAAATTTTAGGAAAAGAAACTTGGAGGAATTGTTAATGGTGATAATTACTGTAATTCATTATCTGTGAAATATTATATAATCAGCATCGTCAACCGTAACCTTTTCACTGCCCGATGGAAGATCAGGCAAAATTACCCTGTACTTTAAATCTGCAAGTCTTTTGAGCTGTCTCGGTATACCGTATTTCCAGGCATGGATGCTCCCGGTTAATACCACTACCTTTCTCTGAGGATTTCTCTTCATGTATTCATTAATGTACCATGCCATAGATTGATCCCAGGCGATCTGGGCTTCGCAGAAAAACTGAAAGGACCTCCTGTCATGAGCCTTCACCTGAAAAATCTTTATAAGGAGATCCATATATTTTTCATCCACCTCACAGCTTATCCCTGGAGGTAGCTTTGATAGTTCCTTCTCAGTTAAAGATAGAAAACCCTTTTCGGCAATCTTCCTTGTTATCTCCCTCGGTACATTCAGACCGACCATGGGAATTTTATTATCCCTCGCATAGAGAAAGATATCCTTGTAATACTTCCAGCCAATTCCCCAGTTCCTGTAAAATGCCTCAATAAATTCTCTCTCACCAATCTCGCCTGATACCCACCTGTCAAGTATCTTCTGGTCTTGAGCAGTAAACATCTCAAGGCCTATGGCAATCGCTATTCCTTTTTCATGAAGGGCCTTTATTATCTCAAGCTGGGTTTCATGATGTTTTTCAAAACCGTGACTTTCTCCAATAAATACAACATCAGCTTTAGTAAGATCATCTACCATATTCTGAAAAGAATACCTGCCCTTCTCTACTTTAAATATATACTTTCCAGAATAACTGAAAGAAATTATTAAGAAAGAAAAAGTAGCAAGCACTATACCCAGAAGTAAGAGAAGTAGTAAAAATTTATTCTTAAGAAAGGTATACATACTTTAATTTAGCACAAAGCAGAACCAAAAACCACTATCGCTTCTGTTTTATAATACTCTGTACTAAAGCTGAAAATAAACTTAAAAGAAGATGTTCCTTAGTGTTTGAAAAAAAATCTATATAACAATCACTATAAAAACTTAAAAACTTACTAAATCTTCTCCATTCAAATTCAGAGATTTTAAAATTACTTTTCCCGTCATATAAAGAAAATCTATATGAACCAAATCTTGTTGTTAAATAGGCTACCTTTTCTCCTATACTATTATAGAGATGTGCTGTCACAAAGGGTTTTGTAAGATCTATTTTTAAAAAATCTCTAAATCTGCATATTTCATAAACATAAATGTTTTCATTTAACTGACCTTTTAAAAAATACCTCCTGTCATCTAAAAAAATCCTTTTTCTTTTTAGATAGAATTTTTGATCCCAGGATTCTATAAATATTTCATAATCGAGAGGAAAGATCATTCTAAAAACTGTAAAATAAAGAATTTTTCTTAAAAGATTAATATTCTTCTCTTTAATCTCTCCTATACATGCATCTCCATCAAAAACCTCCCCGCTAAAGGGTTTATAAAAACCACTTGTAACTTTCAAATAAAGCTTCTTCATAGAGAAATTATATCAAAAGTGCTCTATAAATCTAAAAGATAATCCCGGCTAAAAAAGTTGTATAGTAAAAATCTAAGTTACCAGCAGAATTAACCTGGTATCGTGCACCAAATAAAAACTGTTTGTATGAATATTTAAGCTCTATACCATAACCAAGCCCTAAATCTATGTATTCACTCTCTTCCTCTCTATAACCAAGAGTATTTTTAAATTCAGATTTAGATGACCCATCAATGGGTATAAACACTTCTGCAATAAATTCTAAACGATGAGGTCCTGTTTCTCCTTTAAACCTGAATGACTCAGTAATATAAAACTCACTTATCCTAGCACTTCCTTCACCTTTAATTAAAGGATTATTTACAAGATCAAAATTAACATCCATCCATGTGACCCTCCAGACCGGACCAAAGAAAAAACCCACAGAATCATCTCCTTCAAGGGCAAGAGCGGTTCTCAAAGCAATTGTTTTAACATCTGAAGCAATTTTAAATCCATACTTATCCATATCCTTCATATCAGTAAAAAAAGCAGATACCTCTGATCTCACCACAAGCAGGTCAGAGATCTTTAAATAATTCACTCCCCTGATGCCATAAAGTATTCCCTCCTGCCTTAAAGTACCGCTACCACCGGGACCTGTGACCTTCATATTTTTTACAACTATAGTACCTCCAGTAGCCTCTATAGAAGTCTCAGCAAAACATACACCCACGAAAGCCAAACTGATTAATAGGATAACTACATAAACAACCTTCCTCATCCTTACCTCCTGTTTTTTATTCAAAAAATAACTTTTAATCTAAGTATCAAAAATATTGAAATTTTATTTAAATTTTATATTATTTTTCAAGACAATTTTTTCTATCAGCGTTCTCTAACTCTTTAAGAATCTTCGGAGTCTCTGTCATCAATCTTAATTTGTAACATCACTCCCTCTTCCCCCTCCATCCTGAAAAAGATAAAACACATATGCTCCATTAAGGAGTAACGATCACCTTCAAAGGCATATCCGACATACCTACCTTTATATCCCACATGGATCAAATAAAACAAATTTGACTGAGAAACTTAATCAAATCTTTTGTAGCTTTATATCCCACATGGTTCAGATGAAACTTTTATTGCCGCATTGATAAACTGCTAAAGGTTTGTTCTTTATATCCCACATGGTTCAGATGAAACATTTTTTTCAACTCCCATAACGATTCTGTTGCCATCCTTTATATCCCACATGGTTCAGATGAAACTGTAAATGTTGTCGCATTGACATAAGTGAATGTAAGCGACTTTATATCCCACATGGTTCAGATGAAACATTTACAGCATGCCCTGAATTCAATGAATGCCCAACTTTATATCCCACATGGTTCAGATGAAACTTATGTAGGAAAGTTGGTTGTTGAAATAATGAGTAGCTTTATATCCCACATGGTTCAGATGAAACATAGCGTCATCAGCCAAGACTGATGGAGGCACTACGCTCTTTATATCCCACATGGTTCAGATGAAACAATTCAAAGCCTTTTTAAATTTTTCTATATCATTTTCTTTATATCCCACATGGTTCAGATG
>JAOACK010000044.1 GCA_026417875.1 Thermodesulfovibrionales bacterium
CTCGTTATTACCTTCTTTTCCTTCATCGTTAACCCCATCATCTACCTCCTTGGATGAAGTTTTATCCAATAGAGGTAATTATATTTCCTTTAGATTTTTTAAATGAGGCAACGATTAAGTTTCCTTTAGATTTTTGATGAGGCAATTCGGATACTTGAATTTTAGATTGAGATTGTGTAAACTTATAAATAGCCTGCGTAGAGATGCACCCTCCCATTTCACGCAGGTGCTGGGGGTCCCCCACCGCCCAGCAAAAGGCCCTCCGCCCCCAGAGGGCCTTTTTATATTGCTTGTAAAGGAACGGGGATAAAAGAGAGGATAAATATCAAAATAGATATTATTCCTGTAATTTTCCTTGAAAGAACCAGCCTGTCTTCCCAGAAAAGAACAGGTGGATGTTTTAGACCGAGGATAACCAACAGTCCTGCCCAGATAAGCCACCCATACCACGCCAGGATCCCTAGGATAATAAGACTTACAACAAAGAAAAGGGAGATATACTTATGTCTTCTCCCAAAAAGGGCATAGATTATATGGCCACCATCAAGCTGGCCAACAGGTATAAGGTTCAAAGATGTAACAAGAAAACCTATCCATCCTGCAAGGGCAACTGGATGGAGTATCACTGTATAACCATCAGGTATATCTCCCATCACAGCTTTCACAAGAATTAAAAAAATAATTGATGCTCCAAAGCCAACACCCTCTTCCACATGATCTTTTCGTGATATCTCTGATAGTTCAAGGCCAATAACTGTTGCAACAATGCTTACAATAAAGCCGGCTATGGGGCCTGCTGCACCTATATCAATTAAAGCCTTTCTTGTTGTTATGGGAGATTTCATCTTGATAATTGCTCCAAAGGTACCTATTACAGTTGGGGCAGGTATGAAATAGGGCAGAGATGCCTTTGTTTTGTGAAGTCTTGAGGCTATATAGTGAGAAAACTCATGACTCAAAAGTATGCTTAACAGGGTAAGAGAAAAGGGCCAGCCCTCCGGGATTCGTGAGGGTTCAGAAAAGATATCCACTCCCTCCCAAAGCGCTCCTGCTCCAAGTGTTGTTATAACAGTAAGTAGAAATAAAATAATATGAATCCAGGGTATATTTCTCATGCCTCTGCCTCAAGGTCATAATCATAGGCTTTTTTAACTGTTACATCTATGAAGGTCCCGGGTTTCAGATTTTTGCCTTTTATTATTACCATACCATCTATCTCCGGTGCCTGGTTCTCAAGTCTGCCAAATCCAGTGCTGCCCTGAACATCTTCAACAAGGCATCTAAATTTTTTACCTACAAGCAAGAGATTCTTTTTCAGCGAAATATTTGCCTGTAGTTTCATGAGTTGATCATATCTTTTTTGCTTTATTTTTTCGGATATCTGCCCCTTAAGGTGAAAGGCTACTGTACCTTCCTCTCTGCTGTACTTGAATGCGCCGAGTCTTTCAAATTCTATCTCTTTTACAAAATCAAGAAGTTCCCTGAAGTCCTTTTCTGTCTCCCCGGGAAAACCAACAATAAAGGTGGTTCTTATGGTAACATCTGGTATGATTTCTCTGATTTTTTTAATTAATCCTTTATAAGCCTCTTTTGAACCTGGTCTTTTCATCAATCTCAGTATCTTATCTTCAGAATGCTGTAGCGGAATATCAAGGTATTTGCATACTTTTTTATTTGATGCTATCTCCATAAGTAGCTCATCTGTTATGCTTGCAGGATGAAGATAAAGGAGTCTTATCCAGAAATCTCCTGAAAGGGAAGAAATTTCTCTGATAAGTTCTTTTAAAGAAGGAAATTCGGGTCTGTCAAAGCCGTAGGAACTTATCTCCTGACCAACGAGGATGAGCTCTTTTGCTCCGCGGGAAATAAATTTTTCAGATTCCCTCAGTATGCTTTCAGGTTCCACACTCTTATATCTCCCCTTAATTCCGGGTATGGCACAGAAGGTGCATCTTCTTCTACAACCATCTGATATCTTGATATAGGCATAAGGTGAAAAAGGCTGAGGTATAGAGGCTCTGGCGTGGCAGAAGGATTTTACTGTTTTCTTTTTAATATATTCAACTATTCTTTCTTCTTCTCCAAGGCCGAAAAAGGCATTTACCTCTGGTAACTCCCTCTCAAGTTCCTTTTTATATCTTTTAATAAGACAGCCCATTGCTATGAGTTCTGTACCATTTTTTTTAAGACGGGAAAGCTTCAATATCTCTTCTATGGACTCTTTTTTTGCATCCTCTATGAAGCCACAGGTATTTATAACAATAAAGCTTGCCTCTGCAGGAGAATCTACTATCTCTATTCCTGCTTTTAGAAGTCTCTCCTTCAGAGCTCTTGAATCAGCAATATTTTTGGGACAGCCAAGTGTTATAACCGAAACACCATAAGTGTGGTGTATCTCTGCAGGTTTTTTATTATGAAGTAATTTATTTCGCATGTTTATTTTTCTGTCTGCTCTTTGAGAGAATCAGATAGATGATTAAATAGCTTAACACAGAGGAGACAGCTCCAACAATTAGTGTGCCTGTTATAAAGGGCAGGAGGATATTGCTTGAAAGGTGGAATAGTGAAGATAATGTGACATTATACCAGTCTATCTCTATCTTTATGCTTCTTCCCAGAATCCTTGCTCCCAGAAGTGTTGAAAAGGTGTAAATGGGAATCAGTGTCCAGGGATTTGTTACATAGGTACCAAGAAGAATCACGAACTTGTTAAGCCTGAAGATAAATGCAATAGCAAGGGATATAAGTGTGTGAAGACCGAGAAGGGGAGAGAGTCCTATAAAGAGCCCTATACTGAAGGTTAAAGCAGTTTTCGAAGGTGGGTCATTAATATAAAAGACAAGTTTTATCTTATCCAGTATCTTCATTAAATATTATTTCCTGAGCTCTTATGAATGTAGCCTTCTGGAATAAGGCTCTTTTCTTGTCCGTTTTTTTTGATTATCCTTATCCCCTCTTCCTCTGTAATTATTCCTATTTGTGTAATTCCTTCTATGGTAACTTTCTCATCTGTGGTGAACAGAAGCTCATAATCCTCGCCACCTGAAAGGGCAAGTTTTAATGGGTCAAGACCAAGTGTCTCTGCGGCAATGAGCAGCTCTTCTGAAAGAGGTATCTTTTCTTCAAAAATAATTGCACCCCTTCTGCTTTCCATACATAATCTCCAGAGGTCAAGGGAAAGACCATCGCTTATATCAATCATGGCATTTATTTTTTTGATTTTGTTATGAAGGGGTTGGGGCTCGGGCATCAGGTGTTTTTTTATAAGAGGTTCTCTTATCTCCTTTTTTATTTCTGCCTTCCTTTTCATTATCTCAAGACCGCAGGCTGCATCACCAAGGGTACCCGTTACGTATACAATATCACCTGGCCTTGCTCCGCTTCTTTGTATTATTCTTGATGCACTTCCTTTAAGCATTGCTGATAAAAATATATATCCAGGTGAGAGGGAAAAATCTCCACCCACAAGGGTTATCCCGTACCTATCTGTACCTTTATGTAAGCCATCAAGAAAATCCTCTACAAAATCTTCTTTAATCCCTTCTGGTAGAGCAAGATTTAGCAGCAGAAACTCGGGTATCCCGCCCATTGCAAATATATCACTCACATTTCTTGATATGAGTTTAAAGCCAAGCTGGGAGGCTGTTATGAAGGAGAGGTCAAAATGAATACCTTCAAGCATCATGTCAGTTGTGTATAGTTCAATCTCAGAGGATGGAAGGACGGCAGCTGTATCATCACCAATGCCTTTGATTATTTTACTTGATTTTTGGGTGAACCTTTTTTTTATAAGCTCTATTATTTTAAGTTCATTCATGCCCTTTTATAAGAATCAATCTGTAACATCATACGGAAATATCCTGGCAAGTGCTATCTCTGATTTCTGACCCGGGATTTCCGACTTCTGTTCTCTCTTTTTTCTTTCAGGGCATGTTCAAGAACCTCATCCATGGTCTCAACGAGGATGAAGTTCATATCCTTCTTAACATATTTCGGAATTTCCTCAAGGTCCTTTTTATTTCTGGCAGGTATTATCACATTCTTAATGCCCATCCTTTTTGCAGCGAGTGCTTTTTCCTTAATGCCACCTATTGGAAGTATCCTTCCCCTGAGTGTTACCTCTCCTGTCATGGCTATATCCCTTCTTACAGGCTTGCCGGTGAGGGCTGATGCAATTGCAGTTGCCATGGTTATCCCTGCAGATGGACCGTCCTTTGGAATAGCTCCAGCAGGTACATGGATATGGATATCCGTTTTTGAGAATAAATCTTCAGGTATGCCAAGTCTTTTTGCCCGTGATTTTACATAACTTAATGCTGCCTGGGCTGATTCTTTCATTACATCTCCAAGCTGTCCGGTAAGTATAAGGCTTCCTTTTCCTTTCATGGTCGTGGCTTCTACGTAAATGATGTCTCCACCACTTTCTGTCCAGGCAAGTCCTGTGGCTACTCCTATGAGATCCCTTTCAACCTCTTCTTCAGGTAGATATTTGGGTACACCAAGATATTTTGAAAGATTCTTTGGTGTTATAAGAAACTTCTGTTTTTTTCCTTCTGCTATCTGCTTTGCAACCTTTCTGAGGATGTTTGCTATCTCCCTTTCAAGATTCCTTACGCCAGCTTCACGGGTATACTCTGTTATGGTCTTCATGATTGCCTGATCGGTTATATTCACATCTTTTTCTGTGAGGCCGTGCTCTTTGAGCTGTCTTGGTATGATAAAGTTCTTAGCAATATGTAGTTTCTCCTCCGCTGTGTAACCACTCAGATAGATGATTTCCATCCTGTCCCTGAGCGGAGCCGGGATTGTATCGACAACGTTGCCTGTTGTAATGAACATTACATTACTGAGGTCAAAGGGTACACCAAGATAGTGATCCACAAAGGCATTATTCTGCTCAGGGTCAAGAACCTCCAGCAGGGCTGAGGCAGGATCTCCCCTGAAGTCAAGGCCAATTTTATCAATTTCATCAAGCATGAAGACAGGATTGTTAGTTCCAGCCTGCTTTATTCCCTGTATGATCCTTCCTGGTAATGCTCCTACATAGGTTCTCCTGTGGCCCCTTATTTCTGCCTCATCCCTTACACCTCCAAGGGACATCCTTACAAACTCTCTTCCAAGAGCCTTTGCAATGGATTTTCCAAGAGAGGTCTTTCCAACACCAGGAGGTCCTATAAAGCATAGAATCGGCCCCTTCATTTTTTTGGTAAGTTTCCTGACACTGAGATATTCAAGTATCCTTTCTTTGACCTTTTCAAGGTCATAATGGTCCTCATTAAGTACCTTTTCAGCAAGTTTTATATCAACATTATCTGTGGTTGATTTTGACCAGGGAAGTTCTGTCAGCCATTCAAGATAGGTTCTCACTGTTGCAGCCTCTGCACTGTCTGGATGCATCTTCTGAAGTCTTTTCAATTGTTTCTCGGCTTCCTTCTGGACCTTTTCTGGCATCTTTGCATCTTCAATCTTTCTTTTGAATTCTTCTATCTCCTCAGCTCTTTCATCCATCTCACCGAGTTCTTTCTGTATTGCCTTGAGCTGTTCTCTCAGGAAATATTCCCTCTGAACCCTGTCTATCTCGGTTCTTGCCTCTGTCTGTATCTTCTGCTGAACTGCAAGGAGCTCTGTTTCTCTTGCCAGTATCTCACTTATCTTCTTCAGTCTCTGTACAGGATCAAGGATCTCAAGGACTTCCTGAGCCTGTTCTGTTTTAAGTCCGAGATTCGATGCAACAAGATCTGCCAGCCTTCCGGGATCATCTATATTTTCTATTATTACCATTACATCTGGAAGTATGGTTTTCCCAAGAGATACTGCCTTGTCAAGAAGTTCTTTTACCGAACGCATCAGGGCTTCTATCTCGATGGTTATCTCCTCAACCCTTGGTTCAACGAGTTTTTCTACATCAGCCATGAGAAAAGGCTCTGTCTGTGAGAAATTAAGCACCCTTACCTTACTGAGACCCTGTATCAGTATCTTCACCCTTCCATCAGGAAGCTTGAGCATTCTCATGATCATTCCTACAGTACCTGTATGGTAAAGGTCCTCAGGTCCAGGTGTCTCAACTGAAAGGTCCTTCTGTGTAAGAAGTAATATCAGTCTGTTGGAATTAAGGGCACTGTCTATTGCTTTAATGGATATGTCCCTTCCGACAAAAAGAGGTATTATCATGTAAGGGAAGACAACAATATCCCTTACAGGAAGAACAGGCAGGGTATCAGGTATAACTATCTCCTTTTCTTCTTTCTGTGTCATTTAGATCAACTCCTATTCATAAGATATTATTAATGATTTAACTTACCATGAGCTTAACCAAATCACTGATCACTCTCACGGAATATCTTTATCTTAACAACCTCTGATTTTATCTTTGGAAATCTCAATAGGATAACACCATTCTGGTAGAGGGCCTTTCCATTCCTTGCCTCAATCTCTACGGGTAATTTTATAATTCTTCTGAAGGCTTCCTTCCTCCGTTCCATACATAGGTATCTTCTGTCCTCTTCAGGTTCCTTCAGCCTGATACCTTCTATTATCAAAATGTCATTAATAACCTTTATCAGGACCTTTTCAGGTTCAATACCTGGAAGATCTATGTCTATGTTCAGAAAATCATCAGTTTCATAGATATCAAGAGGAGGCTCTGAGCCAGATATTTCAGTTTCATAAAGTGTGAAACATTGAAATTTTAATTCCATTTTTAAAACCTGTGGAAAAGATAAACCACAGAATAGCGGAAAAATCTCTTAACAGTTTCCTCTCTAAATTATACAATGTTCAGCAGGCCTTTCAGATACTTCCTGAAGTCTCTTGCAAGTTCAGGATGTTTTAATCCGAGCTCCACAGTGGCCTGCAAAAAACCCAGCTTGCTTCCTGCGTCATAGCGTTTACCATTAAAGAGATAACCATAAATCTCTCTTTCCTTCAAAAGACTTTTCAATCCATCTGTAAGCTGAATCTCTCCTCCTTTGCCTGGTTTGAGTTTCTTAAGATGCTCAAAGATATCAGGTGTAAGGATATACCTTCCTATTATAGCAAGATTTGATGGTGCAAGCTCAGGAGAGGGTTTTTCCACAAGGTCTGTTATCTTGAAAACTCTTCCTTTCAGACCTTTTTCTTCTCCAGCATTTTTAAAGGCCACGACTCCATACTTGTGGACCTCAGACCTAGGAACTTTCTCAAGGGCTATAACAGGACTTCTGTACTTTTTATAAAGCTCTATCATATCCTTAAGGAGTGTTTCCTTAGGATCTATAACATCATCACTCAGAAGCACTGCAAAGGGTTCTTCTTTTACGAAGGGCATTGCACATAGTATGGCATGACCCAGTCCGAGTGGATTTCTCTGTCTTATATAGGCAAAATCAATGTGATTCAGTATCATTATCTTTTCAAGGAGGTCTCTCTTACCTTTCTTTCTAAGATTCTCCTCAAGCTCAAAGGCAGAATCAAAGTGGTCTTCTATTGTACGCTTATGCTTTCCTGTGATAATTATAAATTCATTTATTCCACAGGAAAGTGCTTCCTCAACAGAATACTGGATCATGGGTTTGTCCACGATAGGAAGCATTTCTTTTGGAGATGCCTTTGTAGCAGGTAAGAATCTTGTCCCCAGTCCTGCTGCAGGAAGAACAGCCTTTGTCACGGATTTCTGCATGTGTTATTATAGCATAAATGTTTCTGGAGAGACTTAATGAATTAGAAAAAGCAGGACTCCTCAGAGCAATTATTGACCGTTCGTCCTCCCAGGGAAGACTAATAAATTTAAAAGGCAGAATTATGATAAATTTCTCCTCCAACGATTATCTCGAACTTTCAGCTCATCCACTTCTTAAAGAGGCTGCAATAAAAGCAATAGAAAACTACGGAGCCGGAGCAGGTGCTTCAAGGCTTCTTGGAGGTGGGACAGAACTTCATGAGATTCTGGAAGAAAGGATAGCCAGATTCAAAGAGGCACCATCAGGTCTGGTGCTCAATTCTGGATATACTGCAAATGTATCATGCATACCCTGTCTTGAGACGGATTATATATTCAGTGATGAGCTAAACCATGCAAGTATTATAGATGGTTGTCGTTTGAGCAGGTCAAAGGTATTCATATACAGGCATTGTGACACAGGACATCTTGAGGAACTCCTTAATTCAGTTGACAGGGATAGCTCAAAGGTCATAATTACTGATTCCGTCTTCAGTATGGATGGAGATATTGCACCGCTAAAGGAATTGGTGAATCTTGCAGAGCGGTATAATGCCCTTCTATATATAGACGATGCCCACGCAACAGGTGTGCTTGGAGATGGAAGGGGTTCTCTCAGACATTTCCATATCTCTCACAGACCATTCATTATCCAGATGGGCACCTTTTCAAAGGCGCTGGGAGCATTCGGTGCATATATTGTATCTGATGAGGCTGTAAAAAAATGGTTCATTAACAGGGCAAGAGGATTCATCTATTCAACTGCCCTTCCTCCATCAGTCATAGCAATGGCACTCAAGGCACTGGAGATAATAGAGGATGACCAAAGTCTTATTAATAAATTATGGAAAAACAGGGAAAGTCTTCTTCAGATATTCCTGAGAAGGGGTCTAGAAACAGGTCCTACAGAAACTCCCATAATACCCGTATTTTTCAGAGATATTGAAGAGGTATCAAGGGTCTCCAGGATACTTTTTGATGAAGGGATTTATGCACCTGCTATCAGACCGCCAACTGTCAAAAGACCGAGGTTAAGATTCACTGTTACAGCTTCTCATAGAGATGAAGATTTTGAACTTCTTGAAAAGACCTTAAGAAAAGTATGAACTCAAGGGTATGTCTTATAACAGGCGGAACAAGAGGGCTTGGCAGGATATTAAGCCTCAGTCTTCTTAAAAAGGGATACAGTGTAATTGTAAATTATATAAAATCCGATAAAGAGGCAGAGGCACTAAGGAAAGCAGGCTGTATAACCTTCAGGGCAGATGTTTCTCAGTATAAAGAATGTAAAGTGCTAGCAGATTTTGTAAGAGAAAGATTCGGGACCCTTTATGCACTGATAAACAATGCTGCTATAACCCGTGATGCACTCCTGATAAAACTCAGGGAAGAAGACTGGCAGCGGGTTATTGATGTAAATCTCAAAGGTGTCTTCAATACGATAAATCTCCTTTCAGAATTCCTGAGAGGAGGTCACATAATCAATATAAGTTCCTATTCAGGTATAAGGGGTAAGGCAGGTCAGGCAGCTTACAGTGCCTCAAAGGCAGGACTAATAGGGCTTAGTCTTACAGCTGCAAGGGAGCTTTCAGAAAAGGGTATAAAGGTAAATGTGGTAATACCAGGTTATATGGAAACAGATATGGGAAGGGCATCTCCTCAGGCAATGAATTTGGCAAAAGAGGAGAGTCTTCTTAAGACCCTGGCATCTCCGCATGAGGTTGCCCGGTTTATTTCTTTTCTTCTTGAGACAGAGACCATCACAGGCCAGGTTTTCAGGCTTGACAGCAGGATATAATGCCCGATTGAAATTCTATTACTCCAGTAATTGGTATTCAGGTGAGTGCAGGCGTTCCCTTTTTCCATAGGTAGTCTACAGACCCCCAATGGCCTCCTGATTCTGGTATAATTTTCTTATGAAAAATATCCTTATAGTGGATGATGATATTGAGATAAGAAATCTTCTTAAAGAAGCCCTCATTATGCATGGATATACACCTGTGGAGTCTGCTGATGGAAAAAGTGCAATAAAGGAATTTAACTCCCAGAGATTTCTTGCCGTATTACTAGATCTCAACATGCCTGATATGAATGGCCTTGAGACCATGCAGCACCTTAGAGAGATAGATCCGGAGGTTCCCATAATATTTGTCACAGCCTATGGAGATATTCCTACTGCTGTTGAGGCCATCAAGATGGGTGCCTATGATTTTATTATAAAACCTCCAAAGATTGACAGACTCATGATCACCCTCAAGAATGCCATACAGAAGTCGGAGCTTGAGAAAAAGGTAAAGAGGCTTGATGCTGCAGTCGAAAGCTCCTTAGAATGGATGCTCGGCAGGAGTGATGCGATGAAGAGGGTGATAGAGCAGATAAAGCAGGTTGCCTGGACAGATTTTTCTGTTATCCTTCAGGGAGAGACCGGCTCTGGCAAATCCTTTATAGCAAGGGCAATACATAATCAGAGCAGAAGGGCTTCTGAGCCCTTTATCACTGTTGACCTTGGTGTCATCCCAGAAACCCTTGTGGAGAGTGAGCTTTTTGGACACGAGAGGGGTGCCTTTACAGGTGCTGAAAAGAAAAAGGCAGGACTTTTTGAGATTGCCAATAAAGGGACCATATTTATTGATGACCTTGAAAATATCTCTCCCTATGTTCAGAGCAAGCTTCTCAGGGTAGTTGAGGAGAAGAGGTTTTTTCCACTTGGAAGCACAAAGGCAGTGGAGACTGATGTGAGAATTATAGCTGCAACCAATAAAGATATAAAGAGCCTTGTTGCAGAGAAAAAATTCAGGGAAGATCTTTTCTTCAGGCTTGGTGAGTTTATTATAGACATTCCACCACTAAGGGCAAGGATTGAGGATATAGGATTCTTAGCAAGGAGATTTGCCACAGAGGCGGCAGAGGAATTAAATAAACAGATAAGGAACATTTCTGAAGATGCCCTAAGGATACTTGAGCAATATCCCTGGCCCGGTAATGTGAGGGAGCTCAAGAATGTGATAAGAAGGGCTGTCCTTATCTGCGAAGAAGACATTATTGAAAAGAGACATATAGAATTCCTTATAGAGCCAGAGAGAGAAAAAAAGGAGAGCATTCCCCTTATGCCCCTGAAGGAACTTTCAGCCATTGCTGTGCGTGATGTTGAGAAGAGGGCTATTGAACAGGCACTGAAGGTATCAGGTGGAAATAAAACAAAGGCAGCCTCTATTTTACAGATTGACTACAAGACCCTTCTTACAAAAATAAAAGAGTACGGGCTTCAGTAATTCTGGAATCGATTCCAGAATTCTGGAGTAAATTCCAGAATTATCCACATTTTTTCCTTTAAAATCAATTTTTTAATCCTGGCATGTTTCTTGTATTACCCTGAAAAGAAAGGAGGTGTCTGAAATGTGGGGCATAGTGACATTACAGGGAGACCTGACCATTGCTCAGGTACCTGAATTCATGCAGGACCTGAGGGTTGCTATGAGGGTATGGGATGAGATAGTGCTTGATATAAAAGATGTAAACAGAGTGGATGTCGCAGCCTTACAGATGCTTCTTGCTGCTGTTAAGGAATGCGAGAAAAATGGAAAGAAGCTTACAATACAGAAGACTCCATTACTTGACGGAATAACATCTCAATTCGGAATCAATATATTAGGAACCGAAAGTGGCTAAAAAACCAGGAACAATTTTTGTGGTGGAAGATTCACAGGCTTTAAGGAATCTTCTATCTTTTGTTTTAGAGGTAGCGGGTTACAGGGTTATACCTGTCTCTGACGAAAAAGAGCTTATAAAGAGGCTTGACCTTACAGGTGCTGATCTGGTGATCACGGTTCTTTCGCATCGAAGAAAGGATGGAGTGGAGTTAATAAAAAATATAAGAATGAATTCCGGTTACCGGTATATTCCTGTTATAGCCCTTTCCTCTCACGAAGGGCTTCTTGCAAGGAGTCGCGAGGCCGGTGCTACAGATTGGCTAATGATGCCCTTTACACCGCTTCAGCTTGTAGAAACAGTACAGCGTGTGCTGAGGTGAACCGGATGGAGGATTTTGCACAGGAAGAACTTAAAAAACTTATCACGATCTTCACAGAGGAGGCTACTGAGAAAATTTCAGAATTTGAGGAAGGAATCCTCAGACTTGAAAGAGAGCCTGAGAACAGAGAACTTATAAATAGAATATTTAGAGCAGTCCATACTATAAAGGGAACGAGCGCCTCACTTGGTTTCATGAATATATCTGAATTTACTCACAGGGTTGAAGAGGTTCTTGACCTCTTGAGGAAGGAACGACTCAAATCTGAAAAAAGGATAATAGACATACTTCTTTCTTCTGCAGATATTATTAAGAGAATGATCCAGAGGGCTTCAGGTGGCTATGACTATGATCTGAAAGGTTCTGAAGCCATAATAGAGGAACTCGAAGACATAAAAAAATTTTCTATCCAAAAATTATACAAGATAATCTTTTCTCCTGACCCCGCTATGCTTTCAAGGGGTATCGATCCTGCAATGATAATTGAAGACCTTAAATCCAGGGGAAGGATAGTGAATATAAAGGCTTATACAGATGCAGTGCCTGTGCTTTCTGAACTTGATCCTGAAAAACTTTATCTTCGCTGGGATATATTACTAGAGACCGAAGAAGACCTTGAAACACTGAGGTCTTATTTTTCAGGCCTCGGCGAAGAAGAGATAAAGATAATACCTGCTATCCAGCCCAAAGATGAGGTTCCATTCATAGGCGAGTTTCTAATAGAATCAGGTGCAGTTTCTGAAAGAGACGTCATTGAGGCACTTGACAGTCAGAAAAAGGTAGGGGAGCTCCTTCTTGAGAAAGGCAAATTAACTAGAGAGGATATTGAAAAGGCTGTCAGCGAGCAGACAGAAAGAAGGATTGACTCCTTCAAGCAGACCCTTACCTCCACAGTAAGGGTTGACTTGAGAAAACTTGATCGACTTCTCAATCTTGTTGGAGAGATGGTTATTATCCATTCAATGCTTGAAAGGATTATATACGAAGATAACGGCAAGGCAGTTATAGATTACCCCAGCTTTAGTATACAGGTGCTTTTCAATCAGCTCCAGAGGATAGGAAGACAGATACAGGAAAGCACCATGGCTTTGAGGATGCTTCCAGTAGGAGAAATCTTTCATAGATTTAAGAGACTTGTGAGGGAACTTTCACAGGCACAGAATAAAAAAGTTGATCTAATCATATCAGGTGAGGATACAGAGCTTGACAAGGGTGTTCTTGAAAAGATTACCGATCCCCTAGTTCATCTTATAAGGAATGCCATAGACCACGGAATAGAGCATCCTGAAGAAAGGATTTCAAAGGGTAAGCCAGAAACGGGGATCATCAGCCTGAGCGCCTACCAGGTTGGAGACTCAATATACATCGAGGTGGAGGACGATGGAAGGGGCATTGACCGGGAAAGGATAGTTGAAAAGGCACGTCACACCGGATTAATAAAAAATCCAGATGATCTTACAGAGGAGCAGATTTATAACCTTATATTTCTTCCTGGTTTTTCAACTGCAGAAAAGGTTACTGATCTTTCAGGTAGAGGCGTTGGTATGGATGTGGTTAAGAAGAATGTGGAATCCCTTAACGGAAGGATATACATAAGGACAAAGAAAGATACTGGTACAACAATTACTATAAAGCTTCCACTCACGCTCGCCATAATAGATGGCCTTACTGTTTCAGTAGGGGATGAGATCTACATTATTCCCCTTCAGGCCGTCCTTGAGTTGCTCAGTATCACCAATACTGATCTGAATACCATTAATGAGAAAACAGAATTCCTCCATGTAAGGGGTGAGGAGATTCCTGTAATAAGGCTCGGGGAGATACTCGGAATTAATGGCGAAGATAAAGACAGGTGTATTGCAATTGTTACCTTTCATGAAGGAAAGAAGTTTGCCCTGCTTGTAGATAGTGTAATCGGTCAGCAGCAGATAGTGGTTAAAAACTTTGGGGGTGCCCTGCCAAGAATCAAGGGGATAGGGGGGTGCACCATCCTTGGAGATGGAAGGGTGGCGCTCGTCCTTGATATGGCAGGGCTTATTGAAAATGAGATAGCCAGTTCGGCTGTCATAACATAGTGAAGCAGTGGAGGTAATCTTGAAAGAAGCGGCATTAAGGAGTCAGGAATTTGATACTGACCAGTCCCAGTATGTAACCTTTTCTCTTAACGATGAGGTTTATGGAATTGATGCCCTTTCTGTCCAGGAGATTGTTGAGCTCACCAGTATTACAAGGGTTCCCCATCTTCCGGATTTCATGAAAGGTGTTATCAATCTCAGAGGTACCATAATTCCTGTTGTTGATCTCAAAACAAAATTTAATATGAAGACAGGACCTTATAAAAAACATACCTGTATCATTGTCACCGAATTTAAAGATAGCCTGATGGGTCTTATTGTGGACGATGTCTTTGATGTCCTTTCTGTACCCAGATCCTCTATCCAGACTACACCTGAATTCGGTGCAAAGATAAGGACTGATTTTATAAGAGGACTCTTGAGAGCAGGAGATAAATTAATAATAATCTTGGACATAAATAAAGTGCTTTCTGAAGAGGAAAAAAACATAATTCACGAAGCAGTAAAAGAAGAGACTGGAGGCAATAACGAGGCAGAAGTATAAATTAATAAAGGCCGGGAGGAAATTTATATGAGTATTAAAAAGCTGTTATTGGTTGTAGGAATGGGAAACCTTGTTGTTATTGGGATCATTCTCTCACTCTTTATAAGCCTCAATTCTCGTGTAAGGTCTTCTACAGAGCAGATGATTAATACTGACCAGGCACTGCTGCTTAACTTTTTTGAGCTCTATGGTCTCGGGCTTCAGACAGGTCAGGCTACAAGAAACATCCTTCTTAACCCTGCAGATGAAACAGCAAAGAACAATTATAAAAAAGCTCATGAAGATTTTATAAAAACCCTGGATAGATCTCTCGAGATTGCCTCTGGCAATGTAAGGGAAAAACTTGAGAGGGTCAAAACACTATGGAAAGAAGATCATGAACTCAAGATAAGGATTCAGGATCTTGCCATGGCCGGTAAGAAGAATGAGGCGATAAATCTCCTTATAACGGCCGAGACTCCGAAATGGAGAGAAGTGAAAAATATTCTACTTGATCTCATAGAGTCCCAGAGGGGCATATTCAGTGACACTCTTTCAAAGAATGATCAGATCATGAAAAAAAGCGAAAGGAATCTTGTTGCTGTTATGCTTGTTTCTGTAATTGCTTTTTCAATCTTTCTGTATTTTATGCACAGACTGACTCAGAGGAATATAAAGCTTGCTCTTCAGTGTTTTGATACACTCCAGAGGGGAGAACTGAGAGAAGAAAATTTAATTACCGATGAGAAAAATTTCCTTAAGGATAAATTTAATAATATTGTTATAACCTTCAGGAATATGATGCTCAGGATTAAAGAGGCCGCTCTGCAGGTCTCTACTGCATCTGAGCAGATAGCTGAGGCATCTCAGAATTTCAGTCAGAGGATAACCGAGCAGGCTGCCTCGATAGAGGAGACATCAGCGACGATGGAGGAGATGTCTGCATCGATAAAGCAGACGGCAGAGAATGCGAGGGAGGCTAACAGGCTAGCGCAGGAGGCGAGGCAGTCAGCCGAGGCTGGTATGGGTGCGATGGTCGAGACAGTGAGGGCTATGGAGGAGATAAACCGTTCAGCGCAGAGGATAACTAGCATATCTGGTGTGATAGAGGAGATAGCCTTTCAGACGAACTTACTT
>JAOACK010000045.1 GCA_026417875.1 Thermodesulfovibrionales bacterium
GGCTGTTGCCCATGTATCAGCACCAGCAAAGGCCCTGTCTGTAAGAAGCACTGCTTCATCAGCGCCCATTGCAATTGCATCCCTTAATGCCTCTTCTGCCTGAGGTGGTCCCATGGTGATAACCGTGACCCTTCCTCCCATTTTTTCCTTAATCTGCAGTCCTGCCTCAATAGCGTGGAGGTCATAGGGATTTATGATACTTGGAACTCCATCTCTTATCAGTGTACCTGTCTCAGGATTTATCCTTACCTCTGATGAATCAGGCACCTGCTTTATACAGACAATAATTTTCATCTTATGCCTCCAATATTTATTTTTAAGCAAAAGATATAGCTGATGCTCTCAAGAAAAAATATTTTAACACATTGAGGGGATTCTAAACCATTTCTACTCTGTCTCTGCCCTTTTCTCTTGCCAGTCTTAATGCCCTCTCTGTAAGAAGGAGCAATTCCTCTGGTGACTGACCTTTAAATTCAGCCAGTCCTGCACTCACAGTTATCCTGCCCTTTGGCTGAATCTCTCCATGGATAAATGGATATTCACGGATCATGGTGAGAAATCTCTTTGCTATCTGCATGGCTGGTTCAGGAAGGGTATTTGTAAGGATTATGGCAAAGGTATCCTCTCCAGCCCTGCATACCACATCAGAGCTTCTCAGATTTTTCTTAAGGAGTTCTGCTATCTTTTTAAGAACAATATTTCCATAATAAATACCCTTTTTGCTAACATAATGGCTGAAATGGTCTATGTCCAGAAGGACAATGACAAGTGGTATCTTATATCTCTTTGCTCTGCTACATTCCTGTATCAGTCTCAATTGTAAGTATCTGTAATTAAAAAGACCCGTAAGTTCATCAATAAGGCCAGCTCTTCTTGGGTGAAGGAGTTCTATTTCGTTCAGATGGCTCAGCAGTTCCTTTGAACTAAGGACATCCTTTATCAGAAGCCTCTCTATTAAACCAGCAATCCTGTCATCAGCTGAGAGTTCTCTCTCCGTAAGTCCTAGAATGAGTATCTCCTTTGTAGCAGGTGTGTCCTTCAATAATTTTATAAAAGCAGCAATTCGTTCACCCATCGCAAGGTCAAGGATTGTAGCATCCGGTCTTATAAGAAGGACATCCTTTGCCGCCTCTTCGGTATCTCTATAATAATGAAATATAAAGCCCTCTGATTCTATAAGGTCTTTTAACTTTTCCCTGCACCTTTCATCCTCTGTAATAACAAAGATATTGACCGGTAATCTTCTTTTCTTGTTGAGAAGGGAGAGCTCTCCGAGTTTTTTTAGAAATACAGATTTTTCAGCAGGTTTCACAATATAATCAGTTGCACCCATAAGAAAGGCAAGCTCCCTCTCCTCAAGAATTGAATGGATGATAACAGGTATATCCGATGTCTCAGGATCACTCTTTAAAGATTGAAGAACCTCCCAGCCATCTTTCCCTGGAAGCATTATATCAAGTATGACAGCAAAAGGTTGAAGCTCTCTTGCAAGTCTGATTGCCTCTATGCCATTCCTTGCAAATTCAACCCTGTAGCCACCTTCCCTAAGGTAAATTCCAATAAGCTCTGCTGTTGAGGGTTCATCCTCTACAACAAGCACAAGGGAGGGCTTCTCTTCTTTGGCTTCTGTAAGAGTCTTTTTCTTTAAGGTCTCAACCACCTCTTCAGTGATTGCTGGCAGGTATACATAAAAACATGTTCCTTTTCCAGGCATGCTTTCAAGCTCAATATAACCTCCGTGAAGTTCTACAAGTCGCTTTGTCATAGGAAGTCCAAGACCTGTGCCTTCTGTAGCACGAGAGGGATCAAGCTGTTCAAACTCCTCAAAGACCCTCTCTTTCTGGTCCTCAGGGATTCCTATACCAGTATCCCATACTGTTATCTTAAGAAATCTCTTTGCAGAGGATACCCAGGCAAAGCGTTTAGAGATATATTCTGCCTTTACGCCAACCCTACCACCCTCTGGTGTAAATTTGACTGCATTGCTTAGGAGATTGTAGAGGATCTGCTTAAGCTTCACCCTGTCTGCAACAAAATCCTTTACCTCTGAAGATACATCTACACTGAGCTCAATAGATTTTTTCTCTGCCTGCGGTTTCATTACGAAAACAACCTCATTAATCACTTCAGGGATTGAGATGGTTTCAGAAACAAGGTTTACCTTTCCAGCCTCTATCTTTGCGAGATCAAGTATGTTGTTTACAAGATGGAGAAGATGTTTTCCTGCCTGCATGATATGCCTTACATATTTTTCTTGAGTCTCATTTATATCGCCATATGTTCTGTCAAGAATGAGTTCTGAATAACCCAGGATGGATGTAAGAGGAGTTCTTAGCTCATGACTCATGTTTGATATAAATCTTGCCTTTGCCTGATTTGCCCTTCTTAGTTCCTCATTTATTCGCTCAAGCTCTCTCGTCCTTTCAATTACCTTCTCCTCAAGCTGTTCATTTAGTTCCTGAAGCTCCTGATTCTTTCTTGCAAGTTCAGTCCTTAACCTCTTTTCCTCTGTAATATCCTTGCTGATACCAACCGTGCCAATTATATTCCCCTTTCTGTCTCTGAGCCTTGATATAGTAAGGCTTATATCAACAGGACTTCCATCCTTCCTGAGAACCTGTGTCTCGTAATTGAATAGAGCATCCCTTTCTTTAAGGATGTCGAGAATCCTATCTCTCTCTTCTGGATTAATATAGAGCTCAGAGGCCTTCCTTCCCTTAAGCTCTTCTTCTCTGTATCCCAGAATGCGCTCTCCACCTTTTGAGAATTTTACTATTTTTCCTTCATTATCAGTAGTTACTATCATGTCTTGCGATTCATCAAAAACTGCCTGAAGATAGGCAAGGGACTCATCAAGTTCATGAATCAAACGAAATTTTTCTATTGCATGGGCTGCAAAGGCAGAAAAGAGCTGAATAAGTTTTTTGTGCCTTTCGGTAAACCTCCTGGGCTTGAAGTCATTAAGATAAAGGATGCCCACCACACCGCCATCAAGAAGAAGGGGACTTGCAAGAAGTGCCCTTATTCCTTCATTTTTTATATTTGTGCCATCAAAAAGGGCATCTTCAGATATATCTTCCCACTCTACAGGTTCTCTACTGCTCAAAATAAATCTGCTTAAACCATGAGGTCTTGGCTTCCATTTCTTCTGCCTGAAAAACTCCTCGCTCAGTCCCCTGTGAGCAGCCATTACCATATATTCACCTTCTATTAAACTGATACTTCCGGCAGGTGTCTCTGTAAGGGACATGGCAGAAGAAAGGATGCTATCCAGAACTTCCTGCAGGCTCTTTGACCTCGCTATAAGTAAGGCATTTTCGTAAAGGATGGCAAGGTCCTTTTTTGACTCCTGCTGACGCCTTACTAGTTCCCAGAGAAACCAGGCGCTTGTTCCCTCTATTATCTCAACAGGATAGGGAAAGGTCTTTCTTATATAATCTGAAACATTTGGATTACCTGTGGCATTGATAATAATATGGGGATTTCTTATTGATAGTTCTTCTACAGTGGAGGCAATATAGATTCCATACTTTCTGGCAAGGTCAAGACCGGGTGCTTTTGAATCACAGTCTGCGATTCCAACTATCTTTACATCACCATTAGCAAGAAATACCTCAAGAAGGCCTGTGCCACCTCTGCCAGCACCAACAATACCGATGTTGAGCATCCCTATTTCCCCATCCTGTCCATTTCTAAGGAGGGGCACTTCAAGATGCCCCTGATGGGCATTATTTAAAATTAGCCACAGCTACTGCAACCAGAATTACATGAAGGTGCTTTACTGCCTGAAAGAATAAATCCCTGCCTCTCTCCATCATCTATGAAATCAAGGGTCATTCCACCAAGGGTCACAAAGGTCTCCCTGTCCATAAAGACCTTAAGTCCATTTTTTTCAATTACCTCATCCTCTTCGCCAGCTTTTTCATCAATATCCATTCCATAGGATGGTCCGCAGCATCCTCCATCTATTCTGAATATCCTGAGACCCCATCCAGATTTACCCTCAGCAGCAAGTACCTCCTTGATCTTCTCTGCAGCAAGTTCTGATACTGTAAACATCTTTCCTCCTTAATTTTTTCATTGCAACCAGAAAGTTGCAGTATTAAAATAACCGATTGTCCATTAAAAAAGCAACTTCTTAAAACACAAGAGCCAATCCTTTATTATCACTCTGATATAATTATTCTATGGACAGGGAGATTCAGAAAAAACTGGTCTTTATAATCTTTTTAATTGCCGGTGTTGTAATCTACGGTACAGCAGGGTATATGATTATAGAAAAGATCAATTTTCTTGATGCCCTTTATATGACTGTTATAACCCTTGCAACAGTGGGTTATAGAGAGGTAAAGGACCTCACAGCAAATGGAAAGATATTTACAATACTTCTTATAATTAGCGGTTTTGGAGTGTTTACCTATGCCCTAACAACAGGAGCAAAGATAATTATTGAAGGAGAGATAAAGGAGGCTTTTAAAAAGAGAAAGATGAAAAAGCAGATCGATTCCTTAAAAGACCATTATATCATCTGTGGATATGGGAGGATGGGAAAGATCATTGCAAAAGAGCTAAGGTCTAATAATATTCCCTTTGTTATCATTGAAAAAAATAGAGAAAATCTCCCGGCAGATGAAGAAACATTATATATTGAAGGAGATGCTACAAAGGATGATGTACTCAAAAATGCTGGTATCGAAAAGGCTAAGGGTCTCATAACAGTTCTTTCCTCTGATACAGAGAATCTTTATGTGGTTTTGAGTGCAAAAGGTCTGAATCCTGAACTTTTTATAGTTGCAAGGGCTGCTGAAGAAGGAGCAGAGATAAAATTAAAAAGAGCTGGTGCAGACAAAGTGGTATCACCCTATCATATAGGTGGACTCCGAATTGCCCATACTGTCTTAAGGCCTACTGTGGTTGACTTCCTGGAATTTGCCACAAGATCTGAACATATAGAGATACAGATTGAAGAAATACCTGTGCGGAAAGATTCCTGGCTTGCGGGAAAGACCATTGGAGAGAGTGACATAGGAAGGGGAATTGGCGCCATAATTATCGGAATCAAGAGGTCAGATGGAAGCATGAAGTTCAATCCAACATCCCAGACCAGAATTGAAGATGGTGATACGCTAATAGTCCTTGGAGAGGCTCCTCGTCTCCTCATGCTTGAAAAGATGGCTTCTTCAAGAAATATTTGATTCTATTGACTTCTGAAAATTTTTTTGAGAAAATAAATCATGAATAAAGCATCAGACAGTAAAATAGCATTTTCTTCTCAAAAATTTTTTTACATAAATGAAAAGATAGTATCAAAAGACAAAGAGAAATTAAAGTTATTAAATTCAAGCAGTAGAAACTCCTACTGCCTTTTTTATCTTAAAGATAATCTTATGAGAATCTCACTTATAATGATATTCTGCCTCTTTCTATCTTCATGCATTATAAATATATCTCTCTGGCCAGAAGAAGAACCTCTCAGAGAGCAGCTCATTGAAGGAACAGGGAAAGCAAAGATATTGCTCATACCTCTCACGGGAATGATCAGGGAAGACGGAAGGGACTCCCATGTAAGCCTGGTAAAGGAGATGCTCCAGATGGCTGAAAAGGACCCTGATATAAAAGGCCTGATTCTCAGGATTGATTCTCCTGGTGGTACAGTAAATGCATCAGATGTTATATACCATGAAATCAGAAGATTCAGGGATAAAAAGAAGATTCCTGTATATGCCTCCATCGATGGATTAGGTGCATCAGGAGCCTATTATATTGCAATGGCCTGCGACAGGGTCTATGCCACACCCTCCTCCATTACAGGAGGCATAGGAGTAATTGCAATGAAATTCAATATTGAAAAACTTATGTCAAAAATAGGTATCCAGCACGAGGTTGTAAAGTCAGGTGATAAAAAGGACTCCTGGTCACCTTTCAGACCTTCAAGTCCCGAAGAAAAAGATATATTCCAGAAGATAATAGATGAACTCCACACAAGGTTTCTTAGTGTAATTCAGGAAAACAGAAAGGAACTCATAAAATCTGAAGACCTGAAGACCCTCGCTGATGGAAGGGTTTATACAGCAGAACAGGCATTAAAGGCTAAACTCATAGATAAAATTGGTTATATGGATGACATAATAGAAGATATTAAAGAAAGGGGTATAAAAGATATAAGACTAATAAGATACTACAAACCAGGAACATACAGACCAACTGTTTATTCTGAATCAGATATAAACCTATCGCTTAATATTAATAAATTTCCAGGTCAAGATTATTTGAGATTTCTCTATCTCTGGATACCCTGAGGCAGGTATATCCTGAAAACCGCACCCTTTCCAATTTCACTCTTAACCTCTATCCTTCCTCCATGGGCCTCCAGAAGCTCCCTTACAATTGAGAGCCCGAGACCTGTGCCTTCCTCAAATCTTCTGTAAAATCTCTCAAAGATAAAGGGCATATCCTCCTCCCTGATTCCCCGACCGTTATCCTTGAACTCAATAACGACCTCTCCATCTGACCTTTCTGCCTTTATCCATATACTGCCCTTTTCCACTACAGCCTTTATAGCATTACTCAGGAGATTGATCACAATCTGGGACAGTTTTTCCGGATCTGCATAGAGATCTAATTGCTCACTACAGCTCAGCTCAATAGAGATATCCCTTTCCATTATCTTCCTTCTGTGAATGTCAATGATATTTTCAAGAAAAGGTTTGAGGTGTATTATCTCTTTTTTTAAATTTAATGCACCTGCCTGAGCCCTCGTAAACTCCTCAATAGCCTCCACAAGACCACTCAGCCTTCTTACCTCCTCGTAAACTGACCGCAGTTCATTTTGATTCACAGGAATAAGACCATCAATCATGCCCTCAAGTTCTGCCCTCATGGCACTTATGGGAGTCCTGAGTTCATGAGCAGCATTGGAGATAAGTTTTTTTCTAAGGTCCTCCTGCAGCCGGAGAGACCTTACCATGCTGTTGAATGCCTCTGCAAGGCTTGCTATCTCATCATTTCCTGAAACTGGAACTGTTATATCAAAATTTCCCCTCTTTATTTCCTGGGTAGCTGAGGATAATCTTTTTATTGGCGCTGTTAATCTTTTTGAAAAAACGATACTCAGAAAAATAGAAAGTCCACCAAAAAAAATCAAACTTATAATGAGAAAACTGTCTGTCCTTTTGATAAATATCTCCTCCCTTAAAGGCTTCATAAACCTCAGCTCCAGTATACCTATCTCCTGACCTGCAAGGAATAATGGATAGGATAGATATTCTCCGCCCCTATCTTCAATCCTTGCCAGAGCAGCCACCCTTCTCTTCATGAGCGGTGTTAATCTGTTCATAGCTTTTTCACTGTCCATGATAAGTTTTGAATCCCTGTCAAGTATCCTTATATCAAGTCCAAGAAGCAGAGCCCTGATTACATTCTGAGCAACCTCTCCTTCATCCCATCCAGAATGTCTTTCATAAGAACCTTCTATGTCAGCCATTACCCAGTAAACCCTGTCTTCAAGTTCACCCTCGAGATATTCCCGGAAATCTCCTATCATTAGTACTCTAAGGATGAAAGCGGAAAGAAGACTGACAGAGGAAAGGAGGGCAAAAATGAGAAAGAACCTGAACCACAAACCCTTAAACATCCTTCTTCCCTATGAATTTATAACCCACACCGTAGATGGTAAGAATAAAGCTTGGCCTTCTGGGATCATCACCGAGTTTCTGTCTGATATTCTTTATATGAGCATCAATGCTCCTTTCATAGCCCTCAAATTCATAACCAAGTGCTCTGCGTACAAGCTCCTCTCTTGTAAAGACTCTATCAGGAGATGATGCCAGAACAAGAAGGAGTTTAAACTCTGTTGGTGTTAGATTCAGTGGTTTATTCTCCTTTATGACCTCATAACTTCTTTCGTCAATAATCAGTAGCCCGTTATTAAAACTCATCACCTTACCTGAGGACTCAGACTTTTTATACCTCCTCAGTAAAGCCTGTACCCTTAAGACAAGTTCTTTAGGGCTGAATGGTTTCACCACATAATCATCTGCTCCGAGATTGAAACCCCTTATCCTCTCCTCTTCTGAGGACTTTGCTGTAAGCATTATTACCGGGATATCTTCTCTTTCCTTTATTGTCCTGCATATCTCTTCACCTGGAATGTCAGGAAGCATCAGATCAAGAATAACAAGCTCGGGAGATTTGCTAAGAAACTCCTCAAGACCCCTTTTACCATCAGGCGCATGAATAACCTTGAAACCAGCTCCTTCAAGATAAAGTTTTACCACCCTTGCAATCTTCTGGTCATCCTCAATAATAAGCAGAGACATAATAAATTATCTTATAGAACCAGAGATTTTCTCAAGAAGGTCTAACTGTTATAATAATCTATGCCACTTAAAATTATTATAGATGGCTACAACCTGATGGGTATCTATCACAAAGACCTCGAGAAAGAGCGAGAAATCCTTATTAACAAGCTTATCAAATACTCCCAATTAAGGAAACACCAGATATTAATTATTTTTGATGGTCATAAATCGGAAAACAGAACAAGAAAGCTCATAAACAGAGGGAGCGTTAAAATCCTTTACACTGCTTGCGGAGAAAGTGCAGACGAATTCATATATTCTTTTCTCCAGAGTTTGAAGGATGAATGGGTTGTTGTGAGCTCAGACAGGTCCATCCAGAAGGAAGCATGGGCCAGTAGAGCCATACCCCTAAGGGCAGAGGATTTTGAAAGGATACTCGAGAGATATCTCAAAGATGAAAGAGCGGTTGAATATAATTGTGAAGTTCCTGAAAAAGAAGACCATTATGAAGATAGAAAGAAATCCGTCCATCTATCTAAAAAGGAGAAGGTTCTTCTCAGAATAATGAAGAAGTTATGAAAAAAATTTATCTGAGACCTCCAGAGTATTTAACATTAATATTTACCGGCTTTCTTCTTGTTCTAATACTTATATTTATAAATCAAATAGACAGACCTTTCTACCTCTTCACTGTATATCTCACAGTTATGACTGTTCAGTTTATAAGATTCCCTGTAAGAGGCTGGGATATAGCCATGCCCTTTGTAAGTGTTGTTCTTCTTTTTGATAGCCTTGGATATGTGGTCCATCCCGTAAATCCTGTTGATATAGATCCCCTGCTTTTAAAACTTGATTATATACTTACAGGAACATATCCAACAGTGAGCCTGCAGAGATTTACTAATCCTTTATTAACAGAGATAATGCAGCTTGCCTACACATCTTATTATTTTATACCTGTTGTCCTGGGCATATTCTTAAAGGCTAAAAAGGGGGATGAAGAATTTCAGGAGGCTTTATTTCTGGTACTTCTCTGTTTCTATCTCTCCTATACTGGATACATCCTCTTTCCTGCCCTGGGACCGAGATTTTACATAAGCCATCTCCACACAGTGCCACTTGAGGGTCTCCTTCTCATGGAGTCTATCCATGAGCTTCTTAATAAACTTGAAGGTATTAAGCGAGATGCCTTTCCGAGTGGACATACCGCCGTAGCCCTTCTCTGTCTTATTCTCTCTTATAGGGTGAGCAAAAAATTCTTCTTCTTTCTTTTACCTGTTGTGGTCTTACTTATAATTTCAACTGTCTATTTGAGGTATCACTATGTTGTTGATGTAATAGCTGGAATGATGCTCACAATAATTGTCCTTATAGCAGGACCTAAGCTTTATAGATTAATGAAAGGTCATGAAACCCCATATTCTAATAATAGAAGATGAAGCAAAGATTGCAGAGATTCTGAGACTCTATCTTGAAAAAGAGGGATTCAGGGTAACCCATGCCTTAACAGGTGCTGAGGGACTCAATTTTATCAAAGAAGAACAGCCAGACCTGATAATCCTTGACCTGATCCTTCCTGACATAGATGGCGAAGAACTCTGTAAAGATCTGAAAAGACACTATGACATACCTGTTATAATGCTGACAGCAAAATCCTCTGAGGATGAAAAAGTAAGGGGGTTCGATGCCGGTGCTGATGATTATGTTGTTAAACCCTTTGGACCGAAGGAATTGATAGCAAGAATAAAGGCCCGGCTCAGGAAGATTAAAAAAACAGAGAGATTAAGTTTTAATAAAGGTGAGCTTATAATCGACACAAAAAATCATGAGGTCTTCATAAAAAACAGACCTGTAACCCTGACAAATACAGAATTCAGGATATTGCTTTTACTGGCAGGCCGTCCCGGTCAGATATTTACAAGGGAGGATATAATAAGTGCTGTATTCGGATACGATTTTGAAGGTTATGACAGGACCGTTGATGTTCATATTAAAAATATCAGACAGAAGATAGAAGTTGATCACCGAAGGCCTCAGTTTCTGAAGACCGTTTACGGCACAGGTTATAAGTTTGCAGGTATTCCAGATGAAGATTAAGCTATTTATTGCCTTTTCAGGAATTATCTTTATAGGCTTTGTGATAAACATAATCTTTGCCTCTCTTATCTACAGGGATTTTGTCGCCTATTCCGATTCTCTGAGGAAAGACCAGCTCGGATGGGTCAGGTCATCCATCGAGACAGCCTATGATAAGGGAGAGTGGAACCATCAAACACTCCTTGACTCCCTTCACTGGGGGCTGATGCTCGGATTTTATATAAGAGTATATGATCTTAATGGCAGAGAGATTATAAATTCAGAAAAGATTCTTAATCATCTTCATCCCGAGATGAAAAAAAGGATGGAGGAGACGATTGACCTTAAAAAATTTCATGGTGAAGAAATAATCTTTGACCTTCACCCTTCTGAGAGCGATCAGGGTCTTTCCGGTCATAAAGCAATCACGGGAAGACTTGTGGTAAGGAGCCTTGCTCCCTGGGGAATTGCTAGACTCAAGGAAGAGGCCTTTAAGAAAAAGATGATCATATTTTCAGGTGGATCAATTATCTTTGTTACCATTGCCTCCCTTTTTACAGCCTATCTTTTGAGCCACTTCATCTCAAGGCCATTCATAAAACTCAGAGAGATAACAGATAGACTGAGAGACGGTGATCTAAAAGCCAGGATTGAGATAAAAGGAAAGGATGAGGTCTCGGCACTTGCAGAATCCTTTAACAGAATGGCCGAGAGACTTCAGAAGGAAGATGAGCTAAGAAGACATCTCAGTTCCCAGCTTACTCATGAACTGAGGACGCCGCTGACAGTCATCAGCGCCAATATAGAGGCAATGAAGGATAATATTATTGAACAAGAAAGGGCCCTCAAAAACATAGAGCCAGAAATTGAAAGACTCAGAGCTTTAATTGAGGGAATGGAGGAGGTTGTAAAGGCTGAGGCATCCCTTTTCACAACCCTTAATCCTGCAGAGATAGAATTATATGACTTCATTAAAGACAGAGTGAAAGGTCTTGAGCAGGAATTCAGTAAAAAGGGACTTTATCTCAGGGTAAAAGGTGAACCATTAGTGGTAAGAACAGATCCCGAAAAGCTCACAATTATAATAAGAAATCTGCTTAAGAATAGCCTCAGGTTTACCGAAAAAGGCGGGGTTATCATCCTTATTAAGGATAAGGAAGGTAAAGCAGAAATTACAGTCTCTGACACAGGAAGAGGAATCGAACCATCACGACTGCCTTTTATCTTTAAAAGGTTCTACAGGGATGAAGCCTCACCTGGACTCGGCATAGGACTTAGCATTGTTGATGGTCTCGTGAGACTTCTTGGTGGAACGATTGAGGTAAAAAGCGTACCGGGCGAGGGAACCAGCTTCAGGATATTGCTGAGGGATCTAAAGTAAAAATTAATGTACTCTCAAACCTTATCAAAGGTATATGGTATAATTTCTTATGGAAGAATTTTTACAGTATCTCGTAAAAACCATAGGTGCACTCGGTTATCCTGGAATATTTCTGCTAATGGCAATAGAAAGTACAGTGATACCCCTGCCGAGTGAGCTCGTAATGCCACCAGCAGGCTATCTTGCAGCAAAAAACGAGATGAACATCTTTGGCGCTATTGTTTCGGGAACCCTTGGAAGTCTCGCCGGTGCCTATATAAATTATTTTATCTCCTATTATTTTGGAAGGCCCTTTTTCATTAGGTACGGAAAGTATTTCTTCTTCAGTGAAAAGAAACTTAAAAAAATAGAAAACTTCTTTACAAGTCACGGAGAGATCTCGGTATTTACAGGAAGACTCCTGCCGGTGGCAAGGCATCTTATATCAATACCTGCCGGACTTGCAGGAATGAATCATGTGAGATTCTCCTTTTACACAATACTTGGTGCAGGAATCTGGGTTAGTGTGCTTACCTATATCGGATATTTCATAGGAGAGAATGAAGAGCTCATAAAAAAATACTCTTCCCAGGCTGGAATTGGTGCCGTAATCTTTGTTCTATTCATAATAGCCATATATATAATCATTCAGAAAAAAAGAGCTTGATTTTTTTTGTTATCCGTTATACACTCTAAATAAATTCAGAAAGGGGGTGGATAATATGAAAAAAGGCATTTCTATTTTCGGCGTATTATTAATGGGTCTATTGTTTGCCTGTGCACCGAGGACAGCAATCCAGCAGGAGATGGCTCCTCTTAATGAAAAGGTTGGAGCACTTGAACAGAGATTGAATGATCTTGAGCAGAGGATTAATGGTCTTGAAGGAAGGATTAAGGCCCTTGAAGGCAAGGTCAGCAATCTTGAAAAAGATGTTCAGGCTGCAAGGGCTGAAGCCGCTGCTGCAAAAGCTGCCGCAGATGAGGCTGTAAAGGCATCCAAAGCATCTGCTGAGAAGGCAGAAGCTGCTGCAAAGAGGGCTGAAGAAGCTGCAAAGAAGGCAGAAGCCCTTACAGAGAAGGCAGAGCAGGCAGCAAAGAAAGCCCAGAAGGCTTTTGAATTACAGCAGAAGAAGTAATGATTTAAAAGTCTAGATTGGGGTTTGAGATCTTTCTCAAATCCCAATCTAATTTTATTAATGCACGATAGCTCTCTCATAGCTCTTATTTTTTGGAGGTGATTGTTCTTCAGTAAGCCTACCGATTTTAACAGGAATTCCGTCCTTTCTCTTTATTACTTCATACAATCTATCAAGTTCAATATAAGAGATTAGATTTTTTTTAACAAGCATCCTGATCGCCTCATCATAATAATTCATGTCACCTGAGATCGGGTCCTTATGGATTTCTATATAAATTTCTTTTTCTTTTATTCCTATCTTTATAGGTTCCCTCACTATAAAAACCTGAGTGCCGATCTTGACTTCATAAAAGAGTTTAACAATATCCTCAGGATAAAGCCTTATACACCCATGGCTCACCTGTCTTCCAATACCCCAGGGTCTATCAGTACCGTGAATGAGTATGCTGCCGCTTGAAAGCCTCAAGGCATGACTGCCAAGGGGATTATCAGGTCCGGGTGGCACCACAGGCGGAAGCCAGGGTTTTTCTTTTCTGATTGATTCAGGAACTCGCCAGGATGGATTTTCAATCTTATGAGTGATCCTGAAAAAACCTGCTGGTGTCTCGGAGCCCTCATCACCGATACCAACAGGATAGGTCTTTACAAAACTCCTGCCTTCCTTTTTAAAGAAGTAATAAAGCCTCATTTCAGAGAGATTTATCACAATGCCTGTTGAAGGTTTTCTTTCAGGAAGAATCCATATGGTGGGAATCTTTACCCTGTTACCTGGCATCGGCACAAAGGGATCAGTTCCAGGGTTGGCATCAGCTATTTCATTGTAACCGAGATTGAAGATCCTTGCAATCTCTATTAGTGATTCACCCTCCTTTACCTCATAATACTTCATCTTTCCTATAACAGAATTACCGGAAGAAAAGGAATAAAACTCTTCTGCCCGGAGAGGGGAACAGAATATGACGAGCAGAAGTGACAAAAAGATAGTATTTTTATTCAGCTTTATTTGCACGGCCAGATATTTCCGTATTTCAGCGTGGTGCGAACATAATAATAGCCATGCCAATGATAGCTACTGCTGAGCCTGTAATATCCCACATGTGGGGACGTACTCCGTCAACGATCCAGAGCCAGAGCAAAGCTGTCGCCACATAAACTCCTCCATAAGCTGCATAAACACGGCCTGCGTCTGTTGGATGGAGACTCAGTAGGTATACAAATACCGCCAGTGACAGCGATGCAGGTACAAGGACCCATAGCGGAGCTCGACCCTTTAACCAGAGATAGGGAAGATAACATCCAACAATTTCTGCAATGGCTGTAAGAAGGAACAGACCTGTTGTGGTAAAAATATTCATAAATTTCCTCCAGAAACAATTAGAATACATCTGCAGTTAAAATCCATCATTTAATATAACACAGACCATAGAGCAAAAATTCAAGCTTCAATTAGATGGCCTGAATTCAATCCCCGATTTTTGTGCTATCATAATGATATGACAGTAGGTGTTCCAAAGGAGATCAAGAAGGCTGAATACAGGGTCGGACTAACTCCCTCAGGTGTAAGAGAGTTAAAAAGGGAGGGTCATAGGATTTTGATAGAAAAAGGTGCAGGTGAAGGAAGCGGATTTCAGGACTCCGATTACCTGAATTCTGGAGCTGAAATAGTTGATAGAGAAACCCTCTTTAAACAATCAGCGCTGATAGTAAAGGTGAAAGAACCCCTTCCAGAAGAATTCCATCTCTTCAGGGAAGGACAGGCTCTATTCACCTACCTCCATCTTGCACCTAATGAAGAACTCATAAGATTTCTTCTTAAAAAAAAGATAACAGGTCTTGCCTATGAAACCCTTGAGAAGGATGGTACACTACCCCTTCTTGCTCCGATGAGTGAGATAGCTGGCAGGATGGCTCCTCTTGTTGGAGCCTTTTATTTACAGAGATTCCATAATGGCAGGGGTATCTTATTCTCAGGAGTGCCCGGAATAAAACCCGCAAAACTTCTCATCATAGGTGCAGGAGTTGTTGGAACCGCCTCTGCAAGAATCGGCATTGGTTTAGGTATGGATGTAACTGTTATAAATCGTGGAATTGAGAGGTTAAAGAGAATAGATGAGCTATTTTCAGGTATAGTGAAGACACTTGTACTCAATGAATACAATCTTTTTAAGGAACTAAAGGATGCAGACATTATAATCGGTTCAATACTTGTTCCCGGAGCAAGAACCCCTGTACTCATAACCAGAGATATGTTAAAGGAAATGAAAAAGGGCTCTGTAATAGTAGATGTCTCAATTGACCAAGGTGGAGTCGCTGAAACATCAAGACCGACAAACCATGAAGAACCGATCTACGAAGTCGAAGGAATCATTCATTACTGCGTCTCTAAT
>JAOACK010000046.1 GCA_026417875.1 Thermodesulfovibrionales bacterium
CGTAAGGTGTTGAGCCGACCAGTACTAATAACCCGTTTGACTTGACCTCTTAAACCATGTTGTCAAATTTGATTTTTAATAAAAGTATGTTATAATTTTCCAAAGGGGAATATCTTATTCCCCTTTTATCTATTTTTGAGGAGTATCAAGAGATGAGAGAAAAAGATATCTTTGAGGAAATTATAGAAAGAAGCAAGAGACGTGGGGTTATTACCTACGATGAGATAAATGATGCCCTTCCATCAGAATATTTTTCTCCTGATGAAATAGAAGATCTGATGGATTTACTGCATGATATGGGTGTAAAGGTAGTGGACTACGAGACCGCACCTGCTATAAGGGAAGAGGCTGAGGAGATTGAAGAATACGAAAGAGCTGAAGACTTAGTGCAGGCTTATTTCCATTCAATGGGTGATATTACTATACTTACCAAGGATGAAGAGACAGAGCTTGCAAAGAAATACGAAGAAGGCAGGGAGATAATAAAGGAGATTATTACAAGTCTGCCACTTTATAAAAAGATTCTCGCAGATCTTGAAAAAGAGTCTGAAGAGGGAGAAGAAAGCATCCCACCAGAAGATCGACCTGATGAAGCCCTTCACAGGGCGAGACTGAAATTTGAAGACCTTATGGAGAAACTTTCTGACATAGATAGAAGGCTCAACAAGTATGGTTCTCTTAAGGATCTCAAAAAAAGTATAAATGAAAAGAAAAAAGCAGGAGCAAATATCACAAAGCTTGAGCAGCTTGCAAAGGAAGTTCAGGCAGAATACAGGGCGATAGAGCAGGAGCTCGGTGTAAAGGTTGAAGACCTTAAAGCAATGTGGGACAGGTATGTTAAGGCAAAGGTACTTGCTGAAACTGCGAAGAATGAACTTATTACAAGAAACTTGAGACTTGTGGTAAATATTGCAAAAAACTATGTTGGAAGAGGGCTACCGCTTCTTGACCTGATACAGGAAGGAAACATAGGCCTTATGAAGGCTGTAGATAAATTTAAATACGAGAAAGGATTTAAATTCAGTACTTATGCTACCTGGTGGATAAGACAGGCCATAACGAGGGCTCTTATTGATCAGACAAAGACTATTCGCGTACCCGTGCATATGATGGAGTTTTATAACAGGGTTACAAAAGCCTCAAGGGAGCTTACACAGGAGCTCGGCAGAGAACCGACCAATGATGAGATTGCCAAGAAGCTTGGTGTACCTGTAAGAAAGGTTGAGGAAGTATTCAGAGCAATCCAAGATCCAATCGGGCTTCAGACTCCTGTAGGAGATGAAGATACCGAGCTTGAGGATTTTATCGGAGACAAAAATAGTCCGTCACCTTATAATGATGCTGAAAAAAGTGAGCTTTCTGAATATATACAGAGGGTATTGAAGACCCTTTCACCAAAGGAAGAGAAGGTTATCAGGATGAGATTTGGAATAGGTGTTGACAGAGATCATACCCTTGAAGAAGTTGGCAGATATCTTGCCATAACAAGGGAAAGAGTGAGGCAGATTGAGGCAAAGGCCCTCAGGAAACTAAAACATCCAAGCAGGTTAAGGGTTCTGAAAAACATAACTAGTTAAAAAGGCCGATGTTATTCGGCCCTTTTTATCAGTCATCGTCGAGTTTATATCCATAAAGTGCTTCCTTCAGTGCTGTTGTAAGGGTAATATAGGTATAGGGCTTTTCAAGAAAAGCTGCAACATCCTGTCCAAGAAGTTCTTCTAAATGAGACCTCAGGCCATATCCGGTTGAGATGATAATCTTCTGTTCAGGATTTAACTCCTTTATCTTTTTAAAAACCTCAAGCCCGTTTAATCTTGGAAGTATAAGATCAAGTATAACAAGATCCAGATTCCCTCTTTCCCGCCTGTAAATTTCGATAGCCTCGAGCCCGTCTGATGCTTCAAACACTTCATAGCCAATTTCCTCAAGTGTTTTCCTAGTGAATGATCTTATAGATTTTTCATCTTCAATAATAAGTATTCTTCCCTTGGACTTTTCTGGTTGAGTAAATTCCCCCATCTCTTTCACTCCCTCCTTTAATTCACCCTCCAAAAGAGGCAAATATATTATAAACTGTGAGCCCTTTTTAGGACTACTCTCCACAGTGATAAATCCTCCATGGTTTTGAATAACCCCATAAGCCATGGCAAGACCCATTCCAGTACCTTTGCCAACCTCCTTAGTTGTGAAAAAGGGCTCAAAGATATGTTTCATGGTCTCTTCATCCATACCAGTGCCTGTATCAGTTACGCTTAAAGCTGCGTATTTTATGGGTCTTGCATCATGATGAAGCAATTCATCGGGTTTTATTTTTTTCTCAAAGGTCTCTATTGTGAGCAGTCCTCCTTCAGGCATTGCATCCCTGGAATTAACACAGAGATTAAGTATGACGTTTGTAAGCTGACTTCTGTCTCCTTCAATAAGAAGTCCCTTTTCATTAAGATTAAGTTTTATTTCTATATTCCTCTCAAAGGTTCTTGATATAATTTTATAAACATCCTGAACAAGATCATTAATGTTTAATATTTCCACTATATATTTTCCCTTTCTTGCATATCCCAGCAGTTGTTTTGTAAGTTCAGCTGCTCTTATGGAAGTTTTCTCTATCACCTCAAGGGCATTATAGGATGGATGCTCTTTTGGTGTATTCATCTTGAGTAAAGAGGCATAACCGAGTATTGCCTGGAGCATATTGTTAAAGTCATGGGCAATGCCACCGGCAAGGGTTCCAATTGCCTCCATCTTCTGAGCCTGAAAGAGCTGTTCCCTAATTTTTTCCTTTTCCTTTTCTTCTTCTATTCTTTCAAACTCAATTGCCACGATCTGGCCTATTGTCTGGAATGCCTTTATATCTACTTCTGAAAATTCCCTTTGTCTTCCAAAGGCATTCATTATGCCTACTATCTCATTTTTTCTATTGAATATACCAAGGCCTATAAAAGATTCTGCCCGGGATAAGGTAAGAAGCCACGCCTGAGGATATTCTATTGATGCGCCTTTTTCTATAACACACATATGTTTTTTCTTCATTACATCCTCACAGGGAGTTCCGATTAGATTAATCCTGAAACCCTTTTTGAGCTCATTATTAAACAGGAGTGAAACAACATCAGCATGTTCACCATCTGGACTGAGTTTTGCGATAAGGCAATTGAGACCATAGAGCCTGTTTATGGTGAATACCGTTTCATCAAAAAATTCTTCACCCCTTCTCGTTATAGCTATATGATAGATATTGTCAAGGAGTACAGTTTCATTTTTCAGTGATGTAACGTGTTCTATTATTGTTTTACTCAAGAATTCAATCTCTTCTATGCCCCTGTATGCATAAAGTTCACCTGTTTTAAGTCCTTTTATAATGTTATATATTGGTTTATTGATATTTAGATGGAGAAGGTACAGTAAAAATATAATTGCTCCTACCATGATTATTCCTGTGATTCCATAGGATAAAAAGACTTTTTTCTGAAGATTTTTATAATGTTTTTCTTCCTCGAATAAAAAGATTTCCCACTTCCAGGGCTGAAAGTATATTGAGGAGATATAATATTTTTTATTTTCAAGTTTTTTTACAACCAGTTTCTCTGCTGTTCTTATTTCTGAAATATCTTTTTCTTTAAGATCCTCAGAAATAAAAATTATGCGGTCTTCCTCTCTTATAAAACCTTTGTGATCACTATCATAGAGGAACTTCTTAATTTTCTCAAGTACCTTCGTCTTTGCGATTGCGATTCTATCGCGGTCATAACGGCCTTCTTTAATGAGCATGCTGGTGGCTTCATCACAAAATTTATATAGCTCTTCTTTAGTTTCTTGAACATGAGTTTCTAGTGTTTTAAATGCAAATTCTGAAATATTTTCTAAGACCAGTATATAGAGCAGAGAAAGGGTAATTAATAGTATTGTAACTACTGGAAAGGCGATTCTGAAAGCGAGGGTTTTTGTAAACCTAATTTTTTTCAACTTCTATCCTCAATAGAGTTTTTATTCTTGAAATATTTTTAGTAAATACAGTCGATTTTCTGCCCTTCCGCTGAATTATAAGATAATCATTTTTATCCGCATTGATTAACTCTAACCTTTATGGCTGCCAAGCATAGGTAAGTATTCCCCCCTTGAAAAGGATATTCATTATTCTTTCATTAAACAATACCTTTCTTTTTGATGTATTCTAAGGAAGCAAACCAGCTGCCTCTGAAGGTGTTGCAAAAGATTTTTTTAAAAATTGGGTAAGCAAATTCCTTAGATTTATTCAATTCATTCATATTAAATTATATCACAGTATGAGATTTTATAACCTGTATGTTAAAATATTTCATTCCTGAGGAAATCCATGGTCTATGCCGGTCTTGACATAGGTTCTGTAAGTATCAAATTTGTTATCCTTGATGGGTCTTTAAACCCCCTGGAAAAGATTTACTTAAGACATCAAGGAGATCCCTTTAGCTTAACTTTATCATTATTGAGGGATTATTTAGATAAATACGGGAAATTCTCGTTATCAATTACAGGAAACGGTTCTAAATTTATTAATGAGATATTGGGCATTAGACCTGTAAATGAGGTCATAGCCCAAGCTGTATCAACAAAGAGACTTTATCCCCATATCAGAACCGTTATAGAGGTTGGTGGAGAAGATTCCAAACTTATATTTCTTGATGAACGTGGTATAAAAGACTTTTCCATGAATTCCATCTGTGCTGCTGGCACAGGTTCTTTCATTGAGCAGCAGGCAGAGAGGCTCAGACTCACCATAGAAGAATTCAGCGAGATTGCCGCGAAGGCCCGAAAGCCTTCAAGGATAGCCGGCAGGTGCAGTGTATTTGCAAAGTCTGACATGATTCATCTACAGCAGATTGCAACACCACTTGAGGATATCGTTGCGGGTCTGTGTTTTGCTGTTGCAAGAAATTTTAAAGGAACAATAGCAAGGGCTTCAGAACTTATTCAACCTGTAGCATTTCATGGAGGGGTGGCTTTAAATCGCGGTGTGGTGAGAGCCTTAAGGGAGGTATTTGAGCTTGATGAGATCTTTATTCCGCAGGAAGTCCTTTACATGGGCGCCATTGGAGCCATTTTAAAAAATATGGAGGAACTTACACAGTATATTTTTAATTCTGATGCTCTTGAGAAGCTTGAAAGACTAGAAAAGACAGAAAATGTCTATGCAGCTCACAGGCCCCTTGTGTTGAGAGATCCTGTCCCAGCAAGGGGAAAAATTTCCGAATACCTGTCGGGCAACGGGATTTTAAATTTTGCATTTCCGATAGATACCTATCTTGGCATAGATATAGGCTCAATAAGCACTAATCTCGCTGTTATTGATGAAGAGGGAAGGCTCATTACAAAGAGATACCTGATGACAGCAGGAAGACCCATAGATGCCGTAAAACAGGGACTTGAAGAGATATTTAATGAGCTCGGTGGCAGGATAAATATCAAAGCAGTAGGGACAACTGGTTCAGGAAGATACATGATTGCTGATTATGTTGGTGCGGATATAGTAAAAAATGAGATCACTGCTCAGGCGACTGCGGCAATAAATATTGATCCAGAAGTAGACACCATCTTTGAGATCGGGGGGCAGGATTCTAAATATATATCAATAAAGGATGGTGTGGTAATTGATTTTGAGATGAATAAGGCATGCGCAGCTGGCACTGGCTCTTTTCTTGAGGAACAGGCAGAAAAACTTGGCATTTCTATAAAGGATCAATTTGCAGAACTTGCCTTCTGTTCAAAAAGTCCATGCAGTCTGGGTGAGAGATGCACTGTGTTCATGGAAAACTCCCTTATGGCAAACCTTGCAAAGGGAGCAAAGAAGGAGGATTTAATTGCAGGACTCGCTTATTCCATAGTTGAAAATTATATAAACAGGGTTGTTGCAGGAAAAACTATAGGCAGAAAGATATTCTTTCAAGGAGGAGTTGCCTTCAATAAGGCTGTGGTTGCAGCTTTTGAGAGCTATCTTGGTAAAAGGATTATTGTTCCACCCCATCATGATGTAACCGGTGCAATAGGTATGGCACTAATTGCAAGGGAGCATGCAAAAAAATTTCCTGATTTTAGAACCAGGTTCAAGGGTTTCGATCTCACAAAAAGGGGTTATCAGGTAAATTCCTTTCAATGCAATGGCTGTCCAAATGTCTGCGAGATAAACAGGGTCAAGCTTGAAGGTGAAGAGGAATATCTATTTTATGGTGGAAGGTGTGAGAAGTATGAAATTAGAAAGGACGGATTCTCCGGTGTTGAAGATTATCTTGATAAAAGAAAGGAACTTCTAAGAGAAACAATCTCAGAAAACCCTACTCTTTCTGGGCCTTCATTACCGGTAATAGGTATACCCTTTATATTCTTTTTTCAGGAGCAACTTCCCCTCTGGGTAACCTTTCTCAGGACTTTGGGTTTTCCTCTTAAGATCTCCTCATTCACCAATCGTTCAATAATAGACAGGGGTGTTGAGGCTGTAAATACTGACACCTGTTTTCCTGTAAAAGCGGCACATGGCCACTGCCTGGAATTAGCTGATGATGGAATAGATTTTCTTTTTATTCCTTCCTTTAAAAATCTCAATCCGCCCGGTGATGAATTTGAGAGAGGGCTAACCTGTCCTTTTGTGCAGACCATACCTTATGTTCTCAGGGCTTCTTTTGGAAATAAAATACCCGAGATACTCAGCCCTGTAGTGGACCTGTCAAGACCAGAATATTTTATTTCAGAATTATATAAGACCTTTAAAAGATTTGACATCTCGAGGTCTGAAATAAAAAAGAGTCTTTCTATTGCTACGGAAAGACAGAAAAAATTTCAAGAAGCTCTGAAGAGTTTGGGCAGGAAGGCTCTTGAGAATAGAAAGGATGACGAGATAATAATAGTTATTGTCGGAAGGGCCTATAACGCCTTTGACAGTGGCATGAATCTGGATATTCCGAGAAAGCTTTCCCGTATGGGTATAAAGACTATTTCTATGGATATGCTGCCAATTGAAGATGTAAAAATAAAAGAAAACTGGCCAAACATGTACTGGAGATCTGGTCAGAGAATTCTCAGGGTAGCAAGGTTTATTAAAGAAACACCGGGACTCTATCCTTTGTTCATAGGAAACTTTTCCTGTGGTCCGGATTCCTTTATCCTGAAATACTTTCAGAAAGAGCTTTCAGGTAAACCCTTTCTTCATATCGAGATTGATGAGCACAGTGCTGATGCTGGTGCTATCACGAGGTGTGAAGCCTTTATAGACAGTATAATTGCCAGCAGAGCTAATGAAGCCACTGAGAGAAAATACTTTTATATTTATGCTCCCTCTGTGCCGTCAAATTTAAAGAGAACTGTTTTTATTCCCAGAATGTCTGATCATGCCTTTGCACTTAAAGCAGCTTTTGAGAATTGCGGTGTAGACGCGGAGGTTCTTCCTGAATCAGACCAGGAGTCCATTAGTCTTGGCAAAAAATATGTTTCTGGAAAAGAGTGTTTCCCTTGTTTGGTAACAACAGGAGATATGCTAAAAAGGGCTCTTTCACCTGATTTTATTCCTGAAAAGAGCGCCTTTTTTATGCCTTCGGGCACAGGTCCCTGTAGATTCGGTCAGTATAATATTTTTCACAGGATGGTCCTTCACGGTATAGGTCTTGGAGATGTTCCTGTGTTTTCTCCTAACCAGGACAGACAGTTTTACAGAGATCTCGGAATAATAGGAAAGGATTTTACCGAAAAGGCATGGACAGGTGTGGTTGCCTATGAAATTCTTCTAAAGCTGCTTCATGAAACAAGGCCTTTTGAGAAGAACGAAGGTGAGACAGAAGAGCTTTACGGTTTATATCTGGATAAACTATACATGGCATTGAAGTCAGGTGACTCGTATATGGGTGAAATCCTATCAATGATGAAAAGAGATTTTGACAGCATTCATAAATACAATGAGTCAAGACCTCTTATAGGTATAATAGGAGAGATATTCGTGAGGTCTCATAGCTTCTCAAATGAGAATCTTATTAAAAAGATAGAAGGGCTTGGTGGATGGGTATGGCTTGCACCAGTTGAGGAATGGATTTATTATGTTAATTACATTTCCCTAAAAAAGGCTTGGGCAAGGAAGGAATGGTCATCAGTACTAGAATTTATGCTCAAGAGATTCCTTCAGAAGAAAATAGAACACAGATTACATAGGCCTTTTAAAAACATGAGAACACTCAGTGAGCCTGACACAAAGGTTATACTCAAGAATGCAGAGCCCTATATTCCGGAGACCTTTGAGGGCGAGGCGATACTTTCTGTTGGAAAGGCAATAGATCTGATAAAAAATGGCGCTTCTGGTATAATAAATGCGATGCCCTTTGGCTGTATGCCTGGAACAATAGTTACTGCTATTATGAAGGCAATCAGCAAGGAGACAGGAATACCTTTTATAAGTATTCCCTATGATGGAACAGAGTCCCAGACAAGTGCCCTGTTACTAGAGGCATTCATGCAGCAGGTAAGAGAAAGATGATATAAGCTGTTTAAATTACCAAGGGAGGTGATTCTGTGGGAAGTGTAGTTAAATGGAGAAAAAAGAAGATGTCAAAGCATAAGTACAGAAAGCTAAGAAAAAAGATGAGAGCACAGAGGAGAAAATAAGTTGAAAGAAGAGATTATCTTAAAAGAGAATTTAAAACTTCTTGAAAAAGAGATAGAGACCATAACAGAAAGACTTGAAAGGCTTGAAAAGGGTATTCAGGATATTAAAGATATAGAGAGAGAGATAAAGGCCATAAAGCTTTATCTCTCAAAGAAGGATCCCGCATTCAAGAAAGAATACCCTGAGATTATAAAAAAGCTCAAGGGTCTTTAAACCTTGTGACCCTTATGCCCAGAAAATCCATGTTTTTAACATAATCGAGAAAGGGAATCTTTACAGTTGCTCCCTTTCCATTTTTTCTTCCACTTGCATGAATTAGATAGACTATGTTCTTTTCTACCTTAAGAATTCCCATGTGCCCTATGATTTCTCCTGAAATCCTTTTTTCTGGTTTCTTAACAAAAAAGACTATATCCCCGCTTTTTAGCCCAGAAACTATATTTTTTATCTCAGAACCCGGAATGATAATTACTTCTTCTCTCCCCCTTGTTCCAGGTATCTTAATAGTTATGCCGAGTTCAGAAGTTATCTCATCTCCGAATTTCCTGCTATCAATCATATCCTCACCGTATTGATACCTTTCTTCATAATTCAGAACTTTTCCATCAGGCCCAATTATTCCCTTTGTGAAAAATCTTTTTTCAAGGGCAATATTTATTGCTTCTTCCTCGCTTTCTGACAATGCAAGCTCAACTGCCCTGAATGTTAGATACATGCAATCAATTTCTTTATCATAAATGATTGACCTTTCTCTTACGTACGCACCTATGGGATCAGGGTCGTAAGGTGTGCCAACAAATTTTTCAGCCATAAGTGCTATGCGCTCACCAATTTCTTGAGATGAAGAAATTGAAGTTAAAGACAGGATTAAGGTTAAGGCTAAAACAGAATTTTTGATCTTCATAAGGAATTTTAAAAAAATCTTGACTATTTTTACAACCGTTGATAAGATTAAAAAAGAAGTTTTTCATATATTAACTTTATAAGGAGAGACTATGAGAGGGATTTTATCAGTATTGATACTCTTTATTGCTATGGGCTCTGGAAGTGCTCAGGACCTGGTAGAAAAAGTCGAACCTGCTCAAGAGGCAGCGCAGCTTGAGAAACAGAGAGAGAATTTAATAGAATTACCAGATGATGGTTTCAGGATATATACTGTTCAGAAAGGTGATACCCTCTGGGATATCACACACAATATATTAAAAGAGCCTTTCCTCTGGCCAAAGGTATGGGCTGCAAATCCTGAAATAAAAAATCCTGATCTCATTTATCCAGGTCAGAAAATAAAAATTCCTCTTTCGGCATTGAGACCAGAGCTTGTTTCTGAAGAAAAGGAGATAAAAGAAGAAGAGATAGAGTCATTAAAACAGAAGGAAAAAGAACCGGAGATTATTGAGAAACCTGTTGAGATTGCTGCACCACCGGCTCCGGAGAAAAAAGAGGTGGTTTCCCTGCCTCAACCAGTATTCCAGATCATGGAGGAAAAAAAGCTCGAATATCTGATTGATAAAAATCTCCTTATTGCCAGTGGATATATTTCTAAAAACGTGCCGGATGAGGGTTCTATCATCGGAACACCTCAGGGGAGGACTACCCTCGGTAAAGGTGATTATGTTTATATAAAAACAAAAAAGGAATCAGTTTTAGGAGATAAATTCTATATTATAAGAGCAGAATCAAAGGTCAGGCATCCAGATACAGGAGAGTTACTTGGTTATCTCATCGAGATAAATGGCATAGCAGAGGTTGTAGGTACTGAGTCAGGAATGACAAAGGCAGAGATAAAGGAGTCTTTCAAGGAGATAAATATCGGTGATAGGCTTGATAGATTCTATCTTATAGAGCCCCCTTTGAGACCTGATATCCCTGATATTCCTAAAATCAGGGGTACGGTGGTTGCTATCAGGCATTTATATACTTCGACAGGATTCCTATATGACATTGTTTTTATTGACAGGGGTTCGAAAGATGGATTGACTCAGGGAAGTCTGCTTTCAATCTTTTCAAAGGAAAAGCCTGTAGTTCCCATTGGAACTGTTCAGGTAATAAATGTAAAGGATGATACAGCCACTGCTGTTGTAAGAAAAGGATTAAAGGAGATATTAGTCGGAGACAGGATAATAAATGAGTGAGAAATTAAGAAAATCGAGGGAAATATAAAAAGTGATTCCGAGACTATACTTTAAGTTTATTTACACAAGCCTTATTTTTTTCCTCGGAATTTTTCTGTCAGCTTGTTCAATTTCATACGGTGATGCCATAAAAAAATATGAGGCGACGCCTATATGTTGTAATTCTATGAACCAGTTTAAATATGAATTACTTAATGTTGAAGATTCAAGAAGTTTTAAATTGAACGAAAAATGTGAAGCCTTCCTGTTTGATACTGGCAAAAGTTATTTTAAAGCCTTTGAGGTACCCCGGACTGGATATCCTTACTATCTTCTAATTAAGAGTTATATGCTTGGGGACCATATTAGAAATGCCCATATCTTTATCCCTTATGTGCTCACGCTGGATGAGAAATATCATATTGTAAGGTCAACGATTCCCTATAATATTCGGTTAAGAAAAGCCGGATTTATGGAAACAATGAAGGAAACAGGTGGTCTCGGAAGAAAGCTTGAAGGCTTTATACAGTTTACAGAGGCTGACAAGAATGAAAAATACATTATTATTTTAACAACCGAATTCTTGCTCAAAGAGAAGCTCTTGAAACCTTACAGAACAAATATTCCAGTTATTTTACCCGGTCTCGTGACCATACTTCCTGGACATAAAGAGTTGGCCTTAATACCTGCATCTCCAATGGGCCACCTGAATGTTTCTTTAGTTTCTGGATTCCCTAAAGATTTTATTATAATAGATTATAGAGAAAAGGCATTTACAATTTTTATCATGATCCCTGAGGAAGGTATCGAGAAGGTTAAGGAAAATATTAAAGATAAAAAAGACATTGACATTCTGTCTCTGGAAGAATTTACTACTAATTTACATAATTTTATAGAATCACGCATTATTAAGAATGAATATAAAGATTCGAAAATTGAACAGATAGTACTTAACTATTTATATAAACATCCTGGTTTCCCCCTTGGTGTTGCGTGGAACGGTGGCTTAGTCATTACTAAAGATGATGCTGAATATGCGAAATCAATGCATCAGCTATATATTAACAATCCTGCAGAATATGAACGCAGTAAAATTCAAGAGTCCCCTAATGATCCACTCAATCCACAGAGGATTATTGATACGCATTTTGGTCCGATCTTCGAGTGGTGAGAGTAGAAAGTGACAATGGTCATCTTTATTTTTGAACATTGATTAGTTTTGGCTGTGCTGAGAATGGGTTTGACAGATTAAAAAAGTATACAGCAATGAATCGCTTACATTACTGGAGGATAAAACACTTGAATGGATTTACATAGAAGTATTGACATTACCCCATCAAAGCAAATGATTGACATAAAGGAATATTATATTCTAAAATAATTTAGAAACTTTGAAACAGGAGGGAGATATGCCAATTTATGAATATCTATGTAATAGATGTAAAGCAGAGTTCATGATGCTTCAGAAGATGGGTACTTCTGAAAGGGATACAGAATGCCCTAAATGCGGTTCAAAGGATGTAAAGAAGAAACTCTCTTCTTTTAGCTGTTCTTTTAGCGGTGGTTACGGTCTCAGCTCATCCGGTGGATTTTCTGGCGGTACCTGAGGTATTTCATCTTGCTGAGCAGTTGCTCAGCATTTTTTATCTGTAATTCGTAAATTGAAGTGCTATCCCGAAATCCCTTTCTTTTAATTTTGCTATGATGGACTGAAGATCATCTATCTTTTTTCCTTTAACACGAACCTGATCCTTCTGTATTTCAGCACTCACCTTGAGCTTTAGGTCTTTTATAAATTTAACTATCTCCTTTGCCTTTTCCTGAGGTATTCCCTGCTGGATGATCACGACCTGTCTGACTGTATTCCCCGATGCAGGCTCTATCCTGCCATAATTGAGGGATTTAAGTGGAACACCTCTTTTTACTAATTTTGACTGAAGGATATCTATTACACTCGTAAGTTTCTGTTCATCATCTGATATAAGGGTTATTGTTGAGCCCTTTTTGTCAAGGGTAATGGAGCTTTTACTTCCTTTGAAATCAAATCTCTGACCGATCTCCTTCATTGCCTGGTCAACGGCATTTGATACTTCCTGGATATCAACAACACTCACTATATCAAAGGAATGCTCTTCAGCCATATATTTGCTCCTCCCTTGATAGCTCAAGAAAGATTTCACCTTCAATGAGGTTGTGATATAAATTTACATTTTTTGTCATATTGAGTGCAAGGTCAAGCAGCTCCCGGGGATCATAATAGATGAGCTCTCTATCCTTATTTTTTGCATATATGCTAGGACAGTTAAATAAAAGGGTTCTTTCAGTATGATTGAATAATTTCTCTATGCATTTCAGAGCAGCATCCTTAACTCCCTCTATCCTGAGGTTGAATACTCCACAGATAATAATAAAATCAAAGTTCTCGCCTAAATCTTCTTTATCTATATCAATTGTTCTAAAGCTTGCATCTATGTATTTTTCTCTGGCAACCCTTATTAGTTCTGGATTAATGTCCATTCCTGTATATTTGAGGTTTAGGCCTTTTGCTCTGAGAAATCCATAGAAATCTCCCTTTCCACATCCGAAATCTAGCACTGATGCATTATCGAGGGAAAGGAGCTCTGTAATTGTCTGGTATCTTAAAATCTGTCCTTTCTCTGACCAGCCAACTGCAGCAGGAGTGTCACCGAAGTGTCTCAGTCTTTTCGTAAAGAAGTCAATCAAATATTCTTTGGCAGCTTCATTCATGGATTCTTTTTCTGATTATTCTTGATAGTATATCAGCCCTTCTGAGGGGTTCAGGGCTTCTGTATTTCTTACAGCAATTTAGCACAATATCTATTGAATCTTCAAGACCAACCATATGGCCTGGAGACACAAATATGGGTTTTGTATGAGACCTTGTTCTTAGAGCAACACCCCTGATCTCTCCATCTATATAGATATAAGACCTGTCACCTCTTTTTGATCCCGGCTCTTTATATTCACCTATTAGAAGTGATTTTGCAACCCCGATCGTTGGAATATCAAGGATCACTCCCATATGGGATGCTATACCGAGCCTTTCTGGATGACAGATCCCATGACCATCAAAAAGAATAAGGTCTGGCTTCAGTGTGAGTTTTTTCGATGCCTTCAGCAGAACAGGACCTTCCCTGAAGGAAAGAAGACCTGGTATGTAAGGAAATCCTATCTTCTCAACCGCCCAGACCTCCTCTAGCAGTCTCATATCGCTGTAAGAAAAAAGAGTCATAGCTCCTATTATCTTCTCCCCAAGATAGGAAGCATCAGCTCCAGCTATATATCTTAAAGTTTTTTTAAAAGGTTCAATCCTTACTCTTTCTGAAAGCTCTTTCTGGAGTCTCCTGGCTTCATCAGCTTCAGAGGGCCATTCCATCAGAATGTCAGTGCCTGTCTTTCAAGTAACATCTCTCCAAGGAAAGACCCAGGCCTTATCTCTGCATTCTTGATTAATTCCACCTTATCCAGTCCGTAGTGCTTTACACAAGAGGCACAGATGTAGAATTTGACCCCGAAGTCTTCGGTAAGTGTTTTTATAAGATCAGCAACAGATGAGAATTCATCTTTTTTCTGCCATGTGAGTGTTTCGGCAAAGCCCTTCTTTGCTAGCAGTACGCCTTTTTCCATCAAGAAAAAGTCAAGTTCAACATCAAAGGCCTTCATGTTTGCTGCAAGCTGCATGGCGCCAGCTGCAATGTCAGGATCATCGTAAGAATGTTTCAGGATGAATACAAACTTTTTCTCAGGCATAAAAACCTCCGGGTTTAAATTTATTCCTCTTATGAGGATTTAATATTTTCTTCCTTTTTGAACACCATTCCTTTACATTCTGAAAGGGCAATTGCTATCTTTATTCTTGCACTTTTTAGTAATCTCTGGACAGTGCCTCTCGACACACCCATTTTCCTGCCAGCCTCTTCCTGGGTAAGATTCTTTTTATCGCATAATCTTATCACCTCCAGTTCATCTCTGTAGATGGTTATAAATTCAAGTCTATCCGGTGGAATACCTGAAGGCTTGAACATCTTACCCTGCAACTTTTTAAAAGAAAAGCGGCATTTCCGTGGTTTTTTAGGTCTAGCCAAAAAAATGAACCCTCTCAATTATTATGTGCATTTACACATTTTAAATTTATCAAAAGATTTTGTCAATCTTGATTTTTGTGTAAAAAGAAAGTATACTGCAATGTACATGCGTAAAATTAATAAACTCGGTCTTATCCATGAAGATTGATATCCCTGTAACAGGTATGACATGTGCTGCCTGTTCTTCTGCAGTTGAAAGGGCATTGAGGGCAGTAGACGGTGTCTCTTCTGTAAATGTGAATCTTCCCGGAGAAAGGGCAACCATTGAATTAAAGAAAAAAATACCCCTCACAGTAATTATTGATGCAATAAAGTCACAGGGTTATGGTGTTCTCACTTCAAAGACTAATCTTATAATACGGGGCATGACATGTGCTGCCTGTGCTTCTACAGTGGAGAGG
>JAOACK010000047.1 GCA_026417875.1 Thermodesulfovibrionales bacterium
AGATGTGTATAAGAGACAGGTATGAAAGGGCTAATAGATCTGATCTAGCTCATGCAGAGCAGGCAGAGCTTGAGATTCTCCTCTCCTATATGCCCAGACAGCTTACAACGGGTGAAATAGATGAAATCATTAAATCAGTCATAAAAGAGCTCGGTGCTAAAGGACCTCAGGACATGGGCCGGGTAATGAAGGCAGTAATACCGAAACTAAAAGGTGCTGCTGATGGAAAGCTGGTCAATCAGAGGGTTAAGGAATTCCTTGAAAAAGGGATCTAAGTCATGAGGATTGGCGAACTTATCGAAAAGGCAATAAAAACAGGAATAGAAAACGATCCAAGAGGACCTGAAGAGGTAAAAAAAGAGCTTGAAAGGAGAAAGAGGGACTACGAATCACTCAAGGCTGAAGAAAAGGAGGAGTTTGACAGCGAACTCCTTCAGAATCCTTATTCAGACTCAAGACTCCTCTGGGGTGACCCAGAAAAAGAGATAAAGGGTATCTTAATCGGTATTGATATAGAGGTTGGCGAGATACTTCTAGCTGAAACGTTAAGGCAGAAGGGAAGGTCTGTTGACTTAATCATCTCCCACCACCCCGAAGGAAAGGCCTATGCAAACCTCTACCAGGTGATGAAGATGCAGGCTGATATACTCCAGCGATTTGGAGTTCCCATCAATGTAGCTGAAGACCTTATGGAGGCAAGAATAAAAGAAGTAGAGAGAAAGCTGATGCCCTATAACCATACAAGGGCAGTGGATGCAGCACGACTCCTGGACATACCTTTTGCCTGTCTCCATACACCAGCAGATAATATGGTAGCCAGCTATCTGCAGAGACTTTTTGAAGATAAAAAACCTTACACAATAAAAGATTTAATAGATATCTTAAAAGAGATTCCTGAATACAGGGAGGCTTCAAGAAATGGTAGCGGTCCAAAGATACTGATCGGTTCACCACAGAGAAAGGCTGGAAGAATATTTGTGGATATGACAGGAGGTACAGAGGGTTCAAAGGATATATTCCAGAATATTACCAATTCTGGCATAAATACTATTGTGGCAATGCACCTGAGCGAGGAGCACAGAAAGGAGGCTGAGAAACATCATCTCAATGTGGTAATAGCAGGCCATATATCAAGCGATAACCTTGGAATGAATCTCCTTCTAGATGAGATTCTTACAGATAATATAGAGATTCTTGAATGCTCTGGTTTTAAGAGAATAAAAAGAAAATAAAAGAAAATAAATTAAAGGAGAGACGCATGGCGCCATCAGATATTCTTACCGAGATAAAAATGCGTCTCGACATTATTGATATAATCTCCGAATATGTCAACCTCAAAAAGGCGGGCTCTAATTTCAAAGGTCTCTGCCCCTTTCACTCAGAAAAAACCCCATCCTTCACAGTTAGTCCATCAAAACAATTTTATTACTGTTTTGGCTGTGGCGAAAGCGGAGACATGATAACATTTCTGCAAAAGATGGAGAACCTTACCTTTCAGGAAGCCATTGAGAGGCTTGCAAACAGGGCTGGCATTGCATACAAACCTGTTAAAGGAAAATCTGAACAAAACAGAATGTCTTTGCTCCTTTCTCTTCTGAATGAGGCAGGAGAATTTTACAGAAAAAAACTGGCCGAAACAGTAGAGGCATTGGATTATCTCATTAAAGAAAGAAAACTCTTACCTGAGAGCATAGAAAACTTTTCTCTTGGTTTTGCTCCTAAGGAATGGGACAGTCTTTTAAACTACCTGAAAAATAAGGGCTACAGAGAGATTGATATAAAGGATGCGGGGCTACTGAGTTACTCAGAAAAAGGGAGCTATGACCTCTTCAGGGGAAGGATAATCTTTCCAATCTTCAATATACATGGAAGGATAACAGGATTCGGTGGAAGGGTAATGGATGATAGTCTTCCCAAATATCTGAACTCTCCTGAGACCCCTTTATTCAAGAAGGGAGAAAGCCTCTTCGGCCTATTCCAGGCAAGGGAGGGTATAAAAAAATATGGTTTTGCATTAATAACAGAAGGTTATCTTGATGTTATAATGTGCCATCAACATGGGTTCACGAATGCTGTGGCACCCCTTGGAACAGCTCTCACAGAAAAACAGGTCATGCTATTAAGAAGAATGACCGATCGGATAGTACTTCTCTATGATGGCGATAGTGCTGGTATCAGTGCAGCAAAAAGGGCAATACCGATTCTTCTTGAATGCTCCTTAAAACCCCTCGTATCCCTTCTTCCTGAAGGAGAGGACCCTGACAGTTTTCTTAAAACAAATCCTTCTTCTTCACTGCAGAAAATTCTTGAGTCTCCACTGGGTCTTGTCGAGTTTTACATGAAAATTGCAGAGAAACAGGAAAGAATAGAAACTCTTAAGGAACTGACAGGTTTAATTGCCAGAATTGATGACCCTATTATCAGGGGTGAATACATAAAGACCCTTTCACAGAGTGCAGATTTCAAAGAGGAATTCCTTATAGAAGAAATAAAAAGAATAAGGTCGCAGGGTGGAAGACCGGTGAAAACTTTAAACAAATCAGAAAGCAAAGGCCGGCAAGATACTCTAAAATTATCAAGCCCTGAAGCCCTTCTGTTAGCTGTAATACTCAAGCATCCTGAAAAGGCTGGAATTATACTCAAAACCCTTAGCCCTGAGGATATAGAGGAGCAAACATTAAGGAATCTCTATAGCATTATTATTGATACTGTTTCAAAGAATCCTTCTCTTTTAAAGGAAGCAGAAGAGAAAATACTTTTTGAGAATATAATAAATATTATTAATACCTCTGCAGAAGATAAATCTTTTAATACTGAGGCACGGTTGAATCTCTCCGAGGAAAACTCAGAGGCAGAAGTCCTTCGTTCAGCTATCGCACAGCTCACGTTCAGCATCCATCTTGATAAGGAGGGACTTGATAAATTGATATCAGACTGTTTGAAACAGATAAGACTCAGAACAATAGATAGATTAATTCAGGATGCAAGATCAAAAAATGACCTGTTGAGCCTTAACAGACTTTTAAGAGAAAAAACAATTATACAGAATTTAAAAACAGGTATAGCAAAATAGGTGAGGGATCATGGGCTATGTAGATTACCTTGATGACTTTGAGGAAAAAGAGATTGATCTTCTGGGAGAGGAACAGGAAGAGTCTCTTGAAAAACTTCTCGAGCCAGAAATAGCAGAAGAAAGAGAAGCTGAATATGAACCGCTCAAGATTTACCTTAAAGAGATGGGGAGCGTTCCTCTTCTCACTCGGGAGGGGGAGATTGAGATAGCAAAAAAGATAGAAGAGGGCAAAGACATGGTTATGAAAGTAATATTCTCCATGCCATTTGCCCTAAAAAAACTCGTTGAGATAGGCGAACTTGTTGAAAAGGGCGAGGCTCCTCTTAAAGATCTTATTTCTAACTTTGATGATGAGATAGAAGAAGATCTTCTTGAAGAAAAAAAGAGATTTTACAAGACCACTATTAAGATAGGTGAATTACTTAAAAAGAGAAAACAGCTTCTTAGCAGATTAAAAAATAATGACGACATTACCATCCATGAGTCCCTGAACAGGAACAGGGAAGAGCTAATATCAACAATAAAGGAACTCGGGTTGAGAGACTCCGTAGTACTCGCCTTTGCTGATGAATTTAAGAGAAATTATCAGATTATCTATGAACTTTCAAAAAGGATAGGTTCAATAAAGAAATCACTCGGAGCAAGAGGATATAACCTTGGGAAACTTGTAAAATGCGGAATACCGAAAAGAACCACAAGGTCATGTAGAGAAAATATCCAGAAGCTTGTAGAAGAATACCTTGATATCGAAAAGGAGCTTAAAAGAAGAGAGTCCCTTCTCGGTATAAGACTCAATGATATGAAAAAGGCCTATGAAACCCTTATGAAGGGCGAACAGCTCATAGTTCTCTCGAAGTCTGCCCTTATAGAGGCAAACCTAAGGCTCGTTATAAGCATCGCAAAGAGATATATCGGCAGGGGGCTGAGCTTTGCTGATCTCATACAGGAAGGTAACATCGGGCTTATGAGAGCGGTCGATAAATTTGAATACCAGAGAGGATACAAATTCAGCACATATGCTACCTGGTGGATAAGACAGGCGATAACGAGGGCACTGGCGGATCAGTCAAGGACCATAAGGATACCTGTTCATATGGTTGAGACAATAAACAGGATAACAAAGGCAACAAGGGACTTTGTCCAGGCCCATGGAAGAGAACCATCGGTGGAAGAGCTTGCAGAAAAGATAAAGATGCCGGCTCAGAAGGTTAAGAATATATTGAAAATTACAAAGGAACCCATTTCTCTTGAAACACCTGTTGGTGAAGAAGAAGATTCTCAGCTTATAGATTTTATTGAAGACAGCTCGACTCCCTCTCCCTTTGAACATGCCGTCAAACAGGACCTAAAAGCACAGATTGAAAGAGTTCTGGGGACACTCAATGACAAGGAAGCTGCTGTTATAAGGAAAAGATTCGGCATAGGAGAGGATGCTCCTATGACACTTGAAGAGGTCGGGGAGGAATTCTCTGTTACACGGGAAAGGGTAAGACAGATAGAGGCAAAGGCAATAAGGAAACTCAAACATCCATCACGAACAAAATGGCTCAGCGAATTTATAGAACTTAAATAAGTCTTCCATGCTAGATACATTCATTCACGAACTCAAAAAGCTAAATAATTCAATAGTCAGATTAATTGAGGTGCTCGCACCATCCTTTGATGAATCTATTCTTGACAGATATATTGCCTTCAGGCTAACTGCAAGAAATAACAGACCCGTGATAACAGGAATAGAAAAACCAGATCCTGTAAGGTTTTCGGAATTAAAGGGTATAGACTGGATAATTGAAAGATTAAGACAGAACACGGAACAATTTCTGAGAGGCCTTCCCCATAATAATGTACTTCTTTACGGTCCCCGGGGTACGGGAAAATCATCCTCAGTAAAAGCCCTGCTTAACGAATACCACAGCAGAGGGCTCAGGATGATAGAAATACCGAGAGACCTTCTCTTTTATATATCAGAGGTATGGGAAATTCTTAAAAAAAGAAGAGAAAAATTCATCATATTCTGCGATGACCTATCTTTTGATGAAGAGGAGAGGTCTTACAAAACCCTCAAGGCAGTCCTTGAGGGAGGCCTTGAGACAAAACCTGAAAATATAGCAATTTATGCAACCTCAAATAGAAGGCACATTGTACCCGAAAGGGTAAAGGAAAACCTTCCTGATATATCTGAGAATGAACTCCATCCTCGGGAATCTCTTGAAGAAAAGCTGTCCCTGAGTGACAGATTCGGACTGAGGCTTGGATTTTACAGTTTTGATCAGGAGACCTATCTTGAGATAATCTCTAACTACATTTCACTTAGAAATATCAGGGTTAATTTTGAGAGTTTGAAAAAAGAAGCCATTCAGTGGGCACTCAGTCATGGAAGCTTTTCAGGAAGAACGGCAAGGCAATTTGTTGATGACCTCGAGGGACGAATCACGGGCTAACCGATACTTCATCCTGAAATCTTGAATCTTCTATATCAATCCTGTATTCTAAAGTAAAACATGATCCTAGAAATATTTAAAGAGACCTTTATTTCCTTCAGAAGAAACAATTGTATGAATATGGCAGCTTCCCTTGCCTTTTTTGCATCCCTGAGCCTTATACCTTCACTTTTTTTGATAGCCTATTTGTCGGGGTCAATAATAGGTTCATCCAAGATGGCCTTGATAAAGGTTCAGGAATTAATTAATCAGTTTATACCTCGCTATAGCGATATAGTTCTTATGGAGATAAAAAATATAATAGCCTTTAAAAAAGGCCTTGGCTTTATCAATCTCATTGTGCTCTTTTCAACAATCCTTCCCCTTGCCTCATCACTTAGAACATCACTGACAACAATATTCAGAATAGAAATTAAAAAACCTATCCTGATCGAAACACTTATAGACAGCGCAATCATAATGCTTTTTATTGCAGGTTTGACGCTTATTACAATGAAGGACCTATTTATTTCTCCTATTAGAACTTTAATGCCACTCTTTAATATGTCCTTTTTTATAAATATAATCCTTCCTGGAATAACGGTTTTTTTACTCACACTTTTCATTTTCATTGCCTTTACTTTCGGGGGATGGAATCCAAGATTGAATATTCCAAAGATATTTAATCTTTTTAATATTCCTCAGATGAGCTTCAGAATAAAGATAAAAAACCTGGCAGCAGGAGCCTTCGTAACTACTTTATTATGGTTCGGTCTGAAACCTCTATTTAATATAATACTTAAATACAATCCTGGCTATGGATTTATCTTCGGCTCTTTTAAATCCCTATTCATAATAATGATATGGATATATTATTCTCAAATAACCTTTCTTTTTGGTGCTGAATTAGCTGCCTGTCTTCAAAGAAAAGAGGCTATAATGCTTAAAAGGGCGATTAGGAAGGACAGGCCCATCCCTGAAAAATTGCGGGCTAAGTATGTATTGGTTTTCAAAAGTGGTGAGATTATATTCAATGAGAATGAGCAAGGAGATAGAATGTATTACATCCTTAAGGGAAAAGTCACCATCGAAAAATCAGGAAGGGAAGTCATGACAGTCGGTGAAGGCAGTTTCATTGGTGAAATCTCCTTTCTTCTCAATAAACCGCACCCGGCCTCGGCAAGGGCACAGGAAGATACAGAGTTGCTCTTAATTAATTGTCAAAACATAGAGCAACTCCTTCATGAAATACCAGAACTTTTCAGCGAGATTCTTAAGAACATGGCACTGAGACTTGAAAAAACAAATTCTGTGGTGGCTTAAAATATCAATATTTTTCTAAATTCTGCTCTTAATTTTAAGAGGACAATCGAAAAATTTATTTTAGCAATTATCCTATCTTGAAAGAGACTATCAGACCTTTCAAGACCTTAATATCTTGAGCCTTTCGGAAAATTCCAGAAACCGGTGGCCTTAAGAAAAGGCTGAAAATTTATATTTAACAATTCTCCTCAGATCGCTTTCAGGAATCTATGAAGCTTTAAAAGGTGAAATATTTGAGACTTTTAAACAATAATACTGATTGAACTGATAAAAAATCCTCGTGAAAATAATTACCTCAGCGTAAAAGGGTTCTGGTGTTATTAGAATTTTCCCAAATAAAAGCAAGCCTCTTGATGGCATCGAGTTTTTCCCTGTGACCCAGTCTTGATGCCTCCACAGCCTTTTTAATTATCTCTATTGTCCTGTCATAGGTCTTTCTGTCAACAGGATAGGGTGTACCATCCTTTCCTCCGTGGGCGAATGAGAATCTTGCAGGATCTTTAAAACTTGGGGGCTTTCCGTAAATAAGCTCTGCTATCAGGCTCAGTGCCCTCAGGGTCTTTGGTCCTACACCTTCAATACTGAGCAGCTGTTCAAAATCTGCTGGCAATCTTTCGTAGGTCTTAAGCAGCACCCTGTGAAGTCTTTGCGGATCAATATCGAATACTGTCACATCATGTCTTGAGCTCAAGTTAAGATGGCTTATTTTCTCAAGCTCCTGGATGGTCCTTTCAGGTTTCTGTGATGCGAGCTGTACGCATACCTGTCTAGTCTCACTACTTTCCTCTGCCACGAGATTTAGAACCTGCCTGTGTTTCTTCTGCGAGCATATGGCACTGTGGGGCTCATTAACAAAATCCTTAACCCGCTCGCTTAACCAGTGATATCTCCTTGCTCTCTTTGCCTCCTGATTCATTCCCTGCTGTATAACAGCCCAGTAGCCCTCAGGTGTAAAGACAAAAATATGATGATAGAGCTGATAGCCATCCTGAAGAGCAGAATTATCAACCTTTGCAGAGAGCCTGCTTGCATAGATCAAGGGGTCTGGATTAATACCGAATCTATCAGAATATAACCTGATCTGCTCTGGTGTTTTTCTTGAAATAGCTCCCTTACCGCCCGCAATGAATATACCTGTGTCTCTTTCAAGTCCCCTCAGTGCCTCCTTAAGAGCGCCTGTGGATGTGGTTGTAAGTCCGCTTGAGTGCCAGTCAAAACCGAGGACACACCCAAGTGCCTGAAACCAGTAGGGATCAGAAAGTTTTCTTAAAAAATCTATCCTGCCGAATTCAGAAATCAAAGCAACAGCTATCTCCCTTGCAAGAGAGACCATTCTCTCAAAAAGCCATCTCGGTGCCTTACCGTGATGAAGCGGTAAGGTAGCTATTCCTGTCCTGTGCATAAAATTATTTATCTTTTAAATTTTATAAATTTTTCTGAATTCTACGAATCAAAGATTCATGAATATTTCAACTCATTAAAAAGCAGGTGATGGAACAAATACACTTTAAGAAGTTTAGCTCCGCAGAAAACATTTAAAAAGGTTTTATGTTCTAACAGTTGCACATAGCAATCCCGCGCTGTCACATGCCTGCCCCTTTCTATGAGCAATTTAGAAAATTATAGCATGAATAGATTAAAAGGGTGTGTTATAATTTTAGCAATGAAATAGAAAACAAGGAGGTCTTATGCTTTCCAGAATACTTTTTGATATATCAAAGCTATCAGAACAGGACATTGAAAAGGAGATATTAAGAATAGGTATTATTGCAGAACTTGATGCCATAAATCTCTATGAACAGCTCGCTGCACTTTCAAAAAATGAAAAAATCAGAAAGGTTTTTCTTGATATTGCAAGGGAGGAAAAGACCCATGTGGGAGAATTTCAGACCCTTTTATTAATGATTGATGAAGAACAGGTAAAGGAGCTTGAGGAGGGAAAAAAAGAGGTTGAGAGGCTCTGATGCCTTTCAGGTATTATCAGAAACTCAGCCCGATGAAAAAAGAGATATACAGAAGGAGTGACAGCATCACCTCCGTAAATTTAAATGGTGCAGAGAGGCTTTCTGGCATCATAAAGAGTATTGAAGAATATCTACAGAAGGAAGACCAGTTCAGCCTTCAAAATAAATGCCAGGAACTAGCAATTTCTCTTTCAAAAATGCTGGGTGTACCTGGAATAAAGATAAAAATACTCTCAATAAGACCATCAAGTTCCTGTAGAGAGCTACACGGCCTTTATTACCCTAAAAGGGGAGACATTCCAGCCATGATAATCCTCTGGATGAGGACTGCAAAAAAAGCAAAACCTGTCACATTCAAGACCTTTCTAAGAACATTCATTCATGAATTCTGCCACCATCTTGATTATGAATTGTTTAAACTACCTGAATCCTTTCATACAGAGGGTTTTTATAAAAGAGAATCCTCTATCCTTCATCAGCTTTTAAATTAATATCCGGGCAAGGTCGCTTAATTTTTAAGGTTTCAAGTAACGAAGGTTTTGAGTTCCGGAAATAACGAGTATGGAGTCCTTATGAAGAAGAATGTTAAAATCAATTATGAAGGCAAAGAAGAATCTCATCGTTGTTGGTGACAGAATACTTATTGAGCCTGATGAGAGGGAGGGTTTTACAGGTGGAGGTCTCTATCTTCCTCCTACTGTAAAGGAAAAGGAAAAGGTTCAGGGCGGATATGTCGTAAAGACAGGTCCTGGATATTTAATTCATGATGTTAATTCTTCAAGCGATGATCCCTGGAAACAGAGAAAAAAACCAAAATACATTCCCCTTCAGGCAATGGAAGGAGATTATGCTATCTTTTTAAAAGACTCTGCGGTCGAGATAGAGTTCGAGGGGAAAAAATACCTTATCGTACCTCATTCTGCTGTGCTCGCTCTTATCAGGACAGAACTTGTGGAGGAATAATTCAGACAAAATAACTCCTAACCCTTTCTGCTAATTTAGCAGGTGTAGTCGTCATCTTCGGAAGAAATTCCCTGGCACCGAGGGAAAGGGCTTTATCCACATCAGCTGGAATGACCCTTGCTGAAAGTACAATCACCGGAATATCCTTCAGTTCCGGATTTAATTTCATAATCTGCATAAGTTTAAAACCATCAAGCCCCTCCATCCAGAGGTCAAGGATGATAAGATCAGGTCTTGTCTCCTGCATCATCTTTAATGCCTCAATACCATCCTTTGCCTCAATTACCATGAAACCATCATTCTGTAGCTTGCTTTTATATATAGCCCTTGACTGGCTGCTATCATCAATCAGAAGTACTGTCCTTCTTCCCGTAATAGCAGCCAGCTTTTTTTCTCGAAGCCTGTGAATGGCATCAATCAGTTCAGGAGGAGGCGACAGAAACTTTACACCAATACCTATTCCCTGCTCATAGTGCTGGATCTTTGCCTTAATCTTGAAGTCTTTATCAAAAATCCTGAAGGCTATATCAACTGTAGCTCCGGGGATGAATTCCGTGGGAGTTGCTATATACATTCCTCCCTCGCTTATATCAAGGCAGTGGGCCTTCATTATGCCATTTATGAAAACATCAGTAGAAAATAATATTCTATCTTTCTTTCTAAGCATCTCTTTCAGCCCTTGCCTTTATCCAGGGCAGAAGACCTCCTGATAGAAGAATATTCCTTTCCCTCTCATTAAGCTCTAGTATCGTTAAAAATACATAGCCTCTCTCAAGATTCTCAACAGGAACCTCTTTTAGACCATGAAGGAGTATACTCTTTATATTTTTTATTCTTAATTTTTCGCCAGGAATTATTTTTTCATAATCCCGGGCATCCTTAAATACAAGTGGAATTATTCCGAAATTTATAAGATTTGCTCTGTGAATCCTTGCAAAGGACTTTGCTATAACTGCCCTGAGACCAAGATACATTGGAGCAAGGGCTGCATGTTCTCTTGAAGAACCCTGTCCGTAGTTCTCTCCTCCGACAATTATAATTCCTCCCTTTTCTTTAAACTCAAGAGCCCTCTTGGCAAAAGCTGGCTCAATGTTATGAAATACATATTCTGCTATTGCCGGGATGTTTGACCTGAGAGGAAGTATCTTTGAGCCAGCAGGCATTATATCATCAGTGGTTATGTTATCTCCGAGTTTCAATATAACTGTTGCCTCAATATCTTCTTCAAGCGCTTTCCTTACAGGTACATCTTTAATATTTGGACCCTTTTTAACCTTAACTTCCCTGTAATTCTGGGAAGGAGGAATAAGGAGGTTATCATTAATGATAAAACTCTCAACCTCAGCAGGGTTCTCTATTTCAATACCGGCATCCCTTGGATCAACAAATTCTCCCTTTATGGCTGCAATGGCACAAACAATCGGGCTTGCAAGATAGACAAAGGCATCCTTTGTTCCGGAACGACCCTTAAAATTTCTATTATATGAACGGAGTGATACCTGGCCTGTACCTGGAGCACCACCCATTCCAATACATGGACCGCAGGCAGCCTCGAGAATCCTAGCTCCTGCTCCTATCATATCAGCCATAGAGCCATCCCTTGCGAGCATCTCATAAACCTGCTTCGAACCCGGGTTCACAAGCAGGCTGACATGCCTTGCAACTGTCCTTCCCCTGAGAATGGAGGCAACCTGTTTCATTATGGAATAGGATGAATTCGTGCAGCTTCCAATACATACCTGGTCAATCTTCTTTCCGCTCAGTTCCCTCACAGGTACAACATTGTCAGGACTGTGAGGCTGTGCTACAAGTGGCTCTATCTCTGATAGATTCAGTTCTATCACCTCATCATAATCTGCATCAGGATCAGCTGTAAGCTCTATCCAGTCAGACTCCCTTCCCTGTGCTTTAAGGAATTTTTTTGTAATCTCATCAGATGGAAATATTGAGGTTGTTGCACCCAGCTCTGCGCCCATGTTTGTTATTGTTGCCCTTTCTGGCACAGATAGCTCTCTAACACCAGGACCGCTGTATTCAAAGATCTTGCCCACCCCACCCTTTACTGTCAGTCTCCTTAAAAGCTCAAGTATAACATCCATTGCAGTGACATAAGGTCTATTTAGTCTTCCTGTAAGTCTGACATTAACAACCTTTGGCATTGTTATCTCAAAGGGTTCTCCAGCCAGTACACCTGCTGCCTCAAGACCACCCACTCCTATTGCAAGCATTCCCATTCCTCCACCTGTTGGAGTATGACTGTCTGTACCAAGGGCGATCTTTCCCGGTGCAGCAAATCTCTCAAGATGAACCTGATGGGATATGCCATTTCCTGGCTTTGAAAACCAGGCACCGTATCTTGCTGCAACACTCTGTAGAAAGGCGTGGTCATCAGGGTTCATAAAATCAGACTGAAGGGTGTTGTGGTCCACATAGGATACAGCCAGTGGAACCTTTACCCTGTCTATACCTATAGCCTCAAACTCAAGCCAGGCCATTGTGCCTGTTGCATCCTGTGTATAGACCTGGTCAACCCTGACAGATACCATCCGTCCAGGTGATACCTCTCCTGAAACAAGATGGCTTTCTATGATCTTTTCTACAATATTCTTACCCATAGCTAAATCTCTCTTCCCACAGCCTGGGCTATAACCTTAAGTTCTTTCATCAATTCTTTAAAAGCATCCGGTTTAAGGGACTGATCTCCATCAGAGAGTGCCTCCTGGGGATTGTGATGGACCTCTATAAGAAGTCCATCTGCTCCTGCTGCTATGGCTGCCTTTGCCATTGAGGGAACCAGGTCCCATTTGCCCACTCCATGGCTCGGATCTACCACAACTGGAAGATGGGTCATCTGTTTAAGCACGGGCACAGCGCTCAGGTCAAGGGTATTTCTCGTTGCTGTCTCAAAGGTTCTGATACCTCTTTCACAGAGTATTACATGAGGATTTCCCTGAGAAAGGATATATTCAGCACTCATGAGCCATTCTTTTATTGTAGCAGAAAGTCCTCTTTTAAGGAGCACAGGTTTATTAATCTTACCAACCTCAAGCAGAAGCCTGAAGTTCTGCATGTTCCTTGCACCGATCTGTATTACATCAACATATTCAACAAAGAGGTCTATATCCCTAGGATCCATTAGTTCTGTAACCACGGGCAGCCCTGTCAGTTCTGATGCCTCCTTCAGATATTTCAAGCCCTCTTCACCGAGCCCCTGGAATGTATAAGGTGATGTCCTGGGTTTGAAGGCACCACCTCTTAAGAAGGTTGCTCCAGCATCCTTTACTCTCTTGGCGATCTCAATAATCATATCCTTTCCCTCAACAGAGCAGGGGCCTGCCATCACATGAATTCTTTTACCGCCAATTATACAGTCCCTTACCTTTATCTCTGTAGGGGTCTTTTTGAAATCCTTACTGGCTACCTTAAAGGGTTTAAGGATCCTCATTATGTTTTCAACACCGGGCATTACTCTGAATCTTTCTTCTTCCTCCTCAGTGACCTTTGATGTATCACCTATAACACCTATTATGGTCCTCTCTGCTCCTCTGGAGACAGTAGTTTTAAAACCGTACTGCTCAAGTTTTCTCAGGATATTCTCTATCTGTTCCTCTGTTGCTTCAGGGCTAAGTACTATTATGTCCATTGATGACCTCCTTCTTTAATAATACCTTCAAGTGCTTTTATGAATCTAACATTCTCCTTTCTCGTTCCTATTGTAACCCTTATCTCGTTCTTTCCAACAGGTCTTATGATAATACCTCTTTTTAGCATCTCATTAAAGAGTCTCTGGACCTCAAAGGGAAATTTCATATAAATAAAATTTGCCTCTGTTGGTAAAAAATCTATACCGAGCCTTTTAAGTTCTTTGTAGAGGAAAGTCTTTTCCCTTTTATTCATAGAAGCTGACCTCTTTATATGTTCTCTGTCCTTTAATGCATGAATTGCCGCAATCTGGGCAAGGGAGTTTACATTAAAGGGTTCCCTTACCCTGTTCATCTCTCTGATCAGTTGTGCAGGACCTATGCCATAACCTATTCTCAATCCAGCAAGTCCGTATATCTTCGAAAATGTTCTTAGTATAAGAAGAGGATAGCCTTTCTTAAAATATTCAAGGGAATCTGGATATTCCCTGCTGGTCACATACTCATAATAAGCTTCATCAATAACCACCAGCACATTTCCAGGTACCCTCTTCATGAAGGCATCAAACTCTTCCCTTTTGTTTATTGTACCTGTGGGATTATTTGGATTGGCAATGAATACTATTCCTGTATTACTGTCTACTGCATCTAACATACCCGTGAGGTCATGTCTTGAATCTGAAGTGAGAGGGACCTCCACTGCCCTGGCTCCTGCTATCTTTGTTGCCATAGCGTAGACAATAAAGGAGGGCTTTCCCATAACAGCATTCCTCCCTGGCATGAGCAATGTCTTTGCTACAATATCAATGAGCTCATTTGAACCATTACCTATAATGAGCTCCTCTGTGCTTACACCGAGTTTTTTTGAAAGCTCCATCTTAAGATAATAACAGCTTCCGTCAGGATATCTATTAAGCTCCTTTAATCCCTTTCTGATTGCTGAGATGGCCTTCTTTGAAGGTCCCAGGGGATTCTCATTTGAGGCAAGCTTTATAATATCCTTTATTCCCAGCTCTCTCTGGAGCTCCTCTATGGGCTTTCCGGGGACATAGGGACTGATATCCTTTATGAAATCTGAAATACTGAAATGAAATTTCATGATCCTTTCGTTTCCTTCACTCATATCTCGGATAGGAGCCAAGAATCCTGAAGTCAACGCAGATATCCTTGACCTTCTCAAGTGCCTTCTTGACCCTGCTATCTTCTGTATGGCCCTCAAGGTCAATAAAGAATATGTACTGCCAGGCCTTCAATTTAGAGGGCCTTGATTCTATCTTTGTAAGATTAATCCTGTAATCTTTAAAAGGAGTAAGAAGGTCATGGAGTGCACCAGGTCTGTCTTTTAAAGAAACCATTATGGATGTCTTATCCCTTCCTGTTCTGGGAACCATTGTCTTCGATATTACAAGAAACCTTGTATAGTTATCCTTAAAATCCTCTATGTGTCTTTCCACAAATTCAAGGTTATAATATTGGGCAGCCAGGTCTCCTGCTATTGCCGCTCCCTCAGGATCCTTTGACGCCAGTTCTGCTGCCTTCGCTGTACTTGTTGCTTCAATTATCTCTATGCCCGGCATATTCTTTTCGAGCCATCTCCTGCACTGGGCTGTTGCCTGGGGATGGGAATAGATCCTTTTTATTTTAGACCTCTCTCCAGTGATAGAAAGAAGATTATGACTTATCTCGAGCATTATCTCTCCAGAGATATAAAGGTCAAAATCCATGAACATATCAAGGGTGTAGCTAACAACCCCTTCTGTTGAATTCTCTATGGGCACTACACCGAAGTGAGCCCTGTCC